>JANMWP010000121.1:0-10424 GCA_031394065.1 Chitinophagaceae bacterium | reverse complement strand
ATTGGCTTTATCTGTAAAAATACGTTTGCTTGGGTATGTTATTACCTGGTTGATGATATCTTCAGAAACCTCAGCAGCAATTTGTTTTTTTGAAACGGGGTTATTGGTTTTTCCGTTTTTTGAAGTTGCTTTGTTTTTATTTTTAGCTTCCATAGCAATGGCCAGCTCTCTTTGCAGTTTCAGCTTTTCTTCCTGCAACTGAATATTTTTTTCGTACAAAGCATTTATTTCCTGTATTAACCGTGTATAATCTATAACGGTATTTACTTCGGGTCTTTTTGATTTGGTCAATAAGTACACACCGGTATCGAAACCCACAAATAACCGGTAATACATTTTATTGTAAGGTGGCATTGAATCGGTGAATCCATTTACCGAATTTTGTGGATTAAGAATGGACGCTATGCTGAAAAAGTTTTTTGTACTGTCATAAGATCGCTGAACACTGATGCCTTTTACCGGTTTTCCATAATTGTTCAACCAAAACACACTGATTTTTCCGTCAGTATTTTTTAATGTAAAATCAGGAAGCGTAGCCTGTGCCAAAAGGCTGTTTACAGATAAAAGGCTGCAGGAAATAAAGAGAAAATATAATTTACGCATAGGTTGAATCTGATTCAGAACAATAATGAGTTCAAAGGTAAAGATTTATTTCCCTGCAACCCACCGGTATGAAGACATAAAATTTTGCTTCCTTTTTCAAATGTATCATTTTTAATACTGTCAATGATACCAAAGAACATTTTGGCTGTGTAAACAAAATCAAGTGGTAATTGGTATTGCAGCCAGCAATCATTCATAAAGTTTATTAACTGGTCTGTTTTTTTGGCATATCCTCCAAAATGATAATTATTCAATATTAACAGGTTTTTAAAATCATCGGCTTTTCCTGTTAACTGTTTTACCCTTGTTTTATTGTCTGTTATTCCTTTTAAAACAGGAAAACTAACTACAGTTTGCTCCCGTTTTGCAGCAAGAAGCATGCCTGCCAATGTTGTTGCCGTGCCGGAAGCGGTGCAAATATGGGTATAGAAGTTATCTTTTATTAAAGTCATAATTAAAGCTGCACCTTTGGCACCCATGGGATGGTATCCTCCCTCCGGTATCATCAGGCAATCCCCAAACTCAGCCTTGAGGGTATTCATAAAAACAGGATTTTCCTTTTTTTCATATTCCTGCCTGCAAATAAAATTTAACTGCATGCCATCCTCAACACATTGTAGAAGCGTAGAAGAAAGAACAGCAGGCTTTTCTCCTCTTACAATACCAATGCATTTTAATTGTAGCTGCCTGCATGCAAAAGCCGTTGCTGCCAGGTGATTGGAATAAGCGCCTCCAAAAGTTAAAATTGTTTTGTGTTTACTATCAATAGCCTCTTTTAAAAAATAATGCAGTTTAAAAAGTTTATTGCCCGAAACAACCGGGTGAATTTTATCCAAACGCAATACCGATACCGTAACCTGTTTTTTTACAAACAGCTCATTGTGTATTTCTTCAATATCAGCTTTTAAAATATCAAAAAGCATTTCAGGTAAAACTTAATGGTTTATACTATTTTTGCCCTGCAAAAATCAACAAATAATTTCTCAATTGTAATATAATTATTAATGCAACCAACACTTTTAATTTTAGCAGCAGGAATGGCCAGCCGGTATGGTAGTATGAAACAGACTGAAGGATTTGGCCCTAGCGGAGAAACCATTATGGATTATTCTGTTTACGATGCCATCCGGTCAGGTTTTGGAAAAGTGGTGTTTATTATCCGTAAAGATTTTGCCGAAGGTTTTAAAGCCAGTTTTGAACCCAAATTGGCCGGTAAAATAAAAACCGAATATGTTTACCAGGAGATGGATTCTTTTTTGAACGGACTGGAACTGCCTTTGGGAAGAACCAAGCCCTGGGGTACGGGTCATGCTGTTCTTTGTGCAAAAGATGTAATTAAAGAGCCTTTTGCAGTAATAAATGCCGATGATTATTATGGGGTTGATGCTTTTGTAAAAGCAGCTGATTTTTTAAACAATCATTGTAGCAAAAAAAAATATGCAATCATTGGTTATGAGCTGGAGAAAACGTTAAGTGAACATGGTTCGGTAAGCCGCGGAGTTTGCCAGGTTGATAAAGATCAGAATCTGGTAAGCATAAAAGAGAGAACTAAAATTTATAAAGAAAACGATTCTATAGTTTATGAAGATGAAGCTGGAAAACATACCGTGTCATCCAATTCAAGTGTATCAATGAATTTCTGGTGCTTTGATCCTGCACTATTTCAATCAACCGAAAATCTTTTTCTGAATTTTGTAAAAAAGAATACTGAAAATATTAAAGCCGAATTTTTTATTCCTATTATTGCCGAAGATTTTATGGAAAATCATGATGGGCATATCCGTGTTATTCCTACATCATCGCAATGGTTTGGTGTAACGTATAAAGAAGATGCACTGGTAGTTAAGGCCTGTGTAGATAAACTGGTTGCCGATAAAGTATATCCTGCCTCACTATGGCAATAAGACATAAAAAAAGCTGTTGAAAAAATCAACAGCTTTTTAATAGTTTTCCGGGGAGTTATTAATTTCCAACTACCATAAATACAAAGTCTTCCATCTTTTTAACCTGTTGTTCTCTTTCCAATCCCCTCAAGCCTGTATTTGTTGGTAATTTAATATTTGCGGTATCGCCTGCTTTTTTAGCTGCTTCTAACAGTTTGAATATATTTTTTGATTTAGTTGCAAAAACAACACCATCAGCAGTTGAATTTTTAGATGTTATAATACCGATAATCTCGCCTTTCGTATTCAGAAGTGGTCCACCGCTGTTTCCGGGGTTTACCGAAACTGAAACCTGGTATGCCGTTGAATCGTCCTCGTTACCCGACTTGGCACTTACATATCCTTCGCCATAAACAATTTCATTACGGGGATAACCAAGTGTAAATATCTGTTCTCCTAAATTCGAATTGGTTTTATTTATTGAGTAAGGCAGGTTATACACTGTTTTAAAAGCCGTGTCATTTATTTTTAAAATAGCCAGGTCTGTATTCTGATCAGCATAAATAGTTTGTGCTGTAAAATATTCGCCTTTATTGTTTTCAACATAAATTGTCTTCAATCTATTTACTACGTGTGCATTGGTAACAATATACCCTTTGCCATCAATCAAAAAACCGGTAGCTCTGTAATCGGGACTAGGATTTTTTTGAATAACTGGGTTGTCTTTAATAGAACTTTTAATTGTAGCAACATCTTTTTCTGTTTTTTTGATTTTAGCCATCAAATCAGTAATCTCACTTTTACCAACTTTATTATTGTAAGTACTGATTAAGACCGTTGTAGCTATTGAAACCAAACCTGCAATAGAAGCTGCAACAGCAATATTGCGTTTGTATTTTTTCCACAGAAAAACAACTTTTGCCTTGCCGGTTAATTGTGCTTTACTGATGATGCCTTCTTCGGTCAGTTTATTTTCAACTTCGTATAGTGAATGCTTATAGGCTTTAATATTTGCCTGCTTATCCAGCTCATGGTATAAAAAAGTATGCTCAACCACCAGCTGGTCAATAGCGGGATTGTTTTTACGGATTTCTTCAAAGAATTCCATTTCTTTAGCCGTCATCTCGCCTTTCAGGTAACGTTCTACTGCTTCTATCAATAATAATTCATCCATCTTACTGTCCGTTTTTGTATTGTGCAAAAAACAGCTTTTTTAACCTCACCAGACATTTGTACTTCTGGGTTTTTGCATTATCTGCATTGGTATATCCAAAATCTGCTGCTATTTCCTGCATATTTTTTTTCTGTAAATAATATGCATCTAATAAACTTTTACAAGGCTCGCCTATTTTACTCATTGCCGTTTCCATTAAAATAAAATCGGCATTGTGTTTTTCATGCATTTCCAGGTCTTCTTCAACTGCAATCGTCTCCTCTACATTTTCAACCAGGTTACCATACCGTTGCAATTGTTGCAATCTTTTTAACCAAAGCCGCCTGCAAACTGAGTATAAATAGGTCTTTAACAGGCAATTCAGCTCAAAATTTCCAGAAATAGCTTTTTCATATATAACAATCATGGCTTCCTGAAAAATATCCCTGGCCTCATCACTATTACCATTGTTATTAAGTATAAAAGCCTGAATAACAGGATAATTATCACGATATATGGCTTCAATAACTGTTCTGTCATTTAAAGCCAAACCTTCCAGCAATTGCTTTTCCTGTTCAAAATTACTCACCTGCTTTATATTAATACGTTTACCAATAATTTGTAACCCAAAGCAACGAAAATAAACTTTTTAAAAAACTTGGGTTACCTTTTCTTATTTCGGGTATAAATATCAAATTATAATTTTAAAATTTAAACAAAACACAAAATGAAAAAAGTAATCTTAGCTTTAGCAATCGTATCTGTATCTTTTGCTGCTTGTAACAATGGTGAAGACAAAAAGGTTGAAGAAACAAAGTCCAGCGATACTTCAGCTGTAGTTTCTGCTCCGGATACAACAATGGTTAAAAAAGACACCACAGTTAAAACAACTACTACTATTGATACTTTAAAGAAGAAGTAATTAGTAACCGGTTGATTGCCTGTTTTAATACCGGTTAACAAAGATTTTTTAAATGACAAGCAATCGAACTGCCCTACTTATTTATAAGTGGGGTATTTTTTGTTTTAATAATGAAGAAACCCTACATTTGATTTATAAATGACAAACAAAAGCACAAATACCTGGTTTTATTTTAGCTATTATTTTATAAATAGACCGGGGGCCTTTGTTGCAAACTGAACTTAACAGATTAGCATAAAGAAATCCCCCGAATAATCGGGGGTTTTTTAATTTATATGACAGTAACTATAATTGGTACGGGACTAATCGGATGCTCATTGGCAAGCAGACTTAAGGAAACAGGCTTTTCTGATAAAATAATAGGGGTAGATAATAAGCCGGAGAATTTAAAAACTGCTCTGAAACTTGGGTGGATTGATGAAGCCCTGACTTTATATGAAGCTGTAAATCAAAGCCAATTGATCGTAATTGCTATCCCTGTAGATGCTACACTGGAAATTTTACCTGAACTGCTGAACAAAGTGGATAACCAGGTAATTATAGATGTTGGCTCAACAAAGGGTGTTATCTGCAATGCTGTTACAAACCACTCCAAACGAGGCAGGTTTGTGGCTACGCATCCAATGTGGGGAACAGAAAAAGATGGCCCCGAATCTGTAGTAAAAGATGCCTTTAAAGGAAGAGTTGTGGTTATTTGCGAAAAAGAGAAAACTGATGCGGATGCATTGCTGCTGGCAGAAAAACTTTACAGTATCATAGGTATGCAATTTGTATTTATGGATTCGGATGTGCATGATGTGCACGCTGCTTATGTAAGTCATATATCGCATATTGCGTCTTATGCACTTTCATTAACAGTTTTGGAAAAAGAAAAAGAAGAAGACACTATTTTTGAATTGGCTAGCGGCGGTTTTGAAAGTACGGTGCGTTTGGCAAAAAGCAACCCTGCCATGTGGGTACCTATTTTCAGGCAGAACAAAGAAAATGTACTGGATGTTTTGAACGAACATATTGCACAGTTGAGAAAAATTAAAAGTTGTTTGGAAAAAGATAATTTTACCTATTTGCAGGAGTTGATTGAAAATGCAAATAAGATTAAACGGATTTTAAAATAAGTTTTGTTACATGGTCTGAGGCTCTCGTCTAACCATGTAGCAAAACAGCTGAAGAATTAAAAAATGATACTTAGCTTTCAAAAAATGTTGTAATGATTTATCGGGAAGCAGAAATAAATGATATAGCGCAAATTCAGTTTGTCAGGAATGCTGTCAAAGAAAATATGTTATCAAATCCTGCCCTGGTGCCGGATAAAGATGTTGAAGAATACATGACCAAAAGAGGCAAAGGCTGGATTTGCGAAGTGGATAAAAAAATAGTTGGGTTCGCAATTGTTGATTTGATTGACAATAATGTGTGGGCGCTTTTTATACTTCCTGAGTTTGAAGCGATGGGCATCGGTAAAAAATTGCACCAGGCTATGATGGATTGGTATTTTCTGCAAACCAAAGAAAAAATATGGTTGGGTACAGACCCTAACAGCCGAGCTTATAAATTTTACCAAATGCAGGGCTGGAAAGAGGTTGGTACACATGGAAAAGGAGAAATAAAATTTGAAATGGATTTTGAAACCTGGCCTGACACCTCGTCTGACAATTAGTAAAATAAAAGATAACGTAGATAAAAATTAAATTTGCAATGAAAACTGAAACTCAACCAATGAAAGAATTAGTGCAGGAAAAATGGAATAAACGTCCGTTGATCATTAGCGGGCCATGCAGTGCCGAAACCGAAGAGCAAATGCTAGAAACTGCAACACGGCTGGCTAAAACCGGTAAAGTGGATATGCTGCGTGCCGGTATCTGGAAACCCCGTACCAAACCGGGATTGTTTGAAGGGAACGGAATTGTTGCCTTGCCCTGGCTGGCAAAAGCAAAAAAAATAACCGGCCTTCCTGTAACCGTGGAAGTAGCAACAGCCAGGCATGTTGAAGATGCATTGAAGTTTGAAATTGATATGCTTTGGATTGGTGCAAGAACAACCGTAAACCCTTTTAGTGTGCAGGAAGTGGCCGATGCTTTGCGTGGCGTAGATATACCGGTGCTGATAAAAAATCCGATAAACCCTGATCTTGAATTGTGGAGCGGTGGTATTGAACGTCTGCAAAAAGCAGGCATTCAGCAAGTGGGTATGATTCACCGTGGGTTCTCTTCATACGGCAATACCGAGTTTCGCAATGCGCCCATGTGGCATTTGCCCATTGAAATGAAAAGAAGGTATCCGCATATGCCATTGATCTGCGACCCATCGCATATTTGCGGCAACCGCACTTTGTTACAATCAGTTGCTCAAAAAAGTATCGATCTGGATTTTGACGGATTGATGTTGGAGAGCCATATTGATCCGGACAACGCATGGAGCGATGCAAAGCAACAGGTAACGCCCGAACGATTACTTGAAATGCTGACTGATTTGGTTTGGCGTATTGAAAGTACAACGGAACAGGAATTTATTACAGCACTTACAACTTTACGTGAACAGATAAACCAGGTAGATGACGAATTGCTTGCCCTGCTTGGGCAGCGAATGAAATTATCTGATAAAATCGGCGAGTATAAAAAGAACAACAACATCACTATTTTACAAACCAACCGGTGGAACGATATATTGGAAAGAGCTTTTAAAAAAGGTGAAGCCCTTGGCCTTACAAAAGATTTTATTGTAAAGTATTTTGATGCCGTTCACCTGGAAAGTATACATCACCAGAATAAAATAATGAATTCCTGATTTGAATTACAGAAATAAAAACCATGCATAAATCTGAATATGTATTTTCTCAAAAAACAGTTACCTGTTATTTTGATGCTGATTTTACCGGCATAGCCGGTTTGGTAAAAGATGCAAATATTATAATTGTTACCGATGAAAATGTGTTTAATCATCATGCAGAAAAGTTAGCTGCTTTTTCCGTTATAAAATTTGCCGCCGGCGAAGAATATAAGAACCAGGCAACTGTTGATTATATTATCGGGGAGTTAATAAAGCTGGGTACTCATAAAAACACATTCTTGATTGGCGTTGGTGGAGGCGTGGTTACAGATATTACCGGTTATGTTGCTGCCGTTTACATGCGTGGGCTAAAATTTGGCTTAGTGCCAACTTCTATATTGGCCATGGTAGATGCAGCGATAGGCGGAAAAAACGGAATTGATGTGGGCGTTTATAAAAATATGGTTGGTACCATTCTTCAACCCGGATTTATTTTTTATGATTATGCCTTTTTAGAAACACTGCCGGTTAAAGAATGGATAAATGGTTTTGCCGAAGTGATAAAACATGCCTGTATAAAAGACGAACTGTTATTTAAAGTGCTGGAAAAATATTCTTTGCACGAATACCAGACCGATAAGACCTTAATTGCCGATCTTATTGAAAAGAACGTAGAAATAAAAACATCGGTTGTTATTAATGATGAATTTGAAAAAGGAGAAAGAAAGCTTTTAAATTTTGGTCACACCGTTGGTCATGCAATTGAAAATTTGCATAGTATACCACATGGCCATGCAGTAAGCATTGGTATGGTAGCGGCCTGTAACTTATCGGTACAGTTAAATAATTTTCATGCTGATGATGCAGCAAAAATTGTGAGGCTGCTGGCTAAATATCATTTACCGGTTGATGTGGAAACTGACCATGAAAAAGTTTTTGAAGTTTTAAAAATGGATAAAAAACGAAAAGGTGATGGTGTACAGTTTATCCTGTTGAAAAATATTGGTAATGCAGAAATTCAATTTATCAGTTTAACTGATCTGCAAAAACATTTTAAAGAAATCGTATAGTGATTGTAAGTATTCAGCCATCCCGTATTTCAGGAACTATCGTTGCACCTGCCTCTAAAAGCTGCATGCAGCGGGCCTGTGCACTGGCATTGCTGGCTGATGGTGAAGTGACTTTAATCAATCCGGGAAAAAGTAATGATGACCTGGCTGCACTTGATATCCTTCAAAAGCTTGGGACAAATATTTTAAAGAAAGAAGCAGAAGACTTATTGATTATAGACTCCAAAGCTCCCCCTTCAGGGGGCGGGGGGGGCTTTGTTCTCAATTGCGGCGAAAGCGGTTTGGGAATCCGCATGTTTACTCCTATTGCCGCATTATCATCTGAAGAAATTATAATTACCGGAACCGGAAGTTTATTAAACAGGCCCATGCACTTCTTTGATGAAATCTTCCCACAACTTGGTATTTTAATTCAATCAAATAACGGACATCTACCCATAAAAATAAAAGGCCCGTTGCAGCCTGCTGATATTATAATTGATGGCTCACTAAGTTCACAGTTTTTAACAGGGCTGTTAATTGCTTTTGCAAAAGCTGCTGTAAAACCGGTTACTATTTCGGTTAAAAATTTAAAAAGCAAACCATACATTGATCTTACACTGCAAATGATGAAACAGTTTGGGTATGATGTTGAAAATAATAATTATGAATCTTTCGTAGTAAACCCTAAACTCCTAAACCCTAAACTCCTAAACTATACTATTGAAGGCGACTGGAGCGGCGCTGCATTTTTATTAGTTGCCGGTGCAATTGCCGGTAGTATTACTGTAAAAGGGCTGGATGTTTTTTCAACCCAGGCAGATAAGGCAGTTTTACAGGCACTAATTGATTGCGGAACAAATATTTCAATTGAAGAGGAACAAATAACAATCAACAGTTCACTGGCTGCAAATGGCAAGCCTTTTCATTTTAACGCAACAGATTGCCCTGATTTATTTCCTCCTTTGGTTGCATTAGCAGCTTACTGTAATGGCACAACTGTTATTGAAGGTGTAAGCAGGTTGACCCATAAAGAAAGTAACCGGGCACTTACTTTGCAGCAGGAATTTTTAAAACTGGGTGTTACAATAACTTTGCAGGATGATTTGATGATGATTGAAGGTGGAGTAAAACTGAAATCAGCCATTGTTCATTCTCATCACGACCATCGCATTGCAATGGCATGTGCAGTAGCCGCTTTACAGGCTGATGGCGAAACGATTATTGAAGAAGCCGAAGCGGTAAATAAATCTTACCCGGGTTTTTATGAAGATTTGAAATTGCTGAACGCTGATGTATCTTTACAAATAAACAAATAAACAAGTAAACCAATAAACTAGTAAACAAACAACATTGAACTCATTCGGCCGCATATTCCGGGTACATATTTTTGGCGAATCGCATGGCGATTGTGTTGGACTTACCATTGATGGTTGTCCTGCCGGTTTAACATTATCTGTTGAAGATTTTACGGAAGACATTGAAAGAAGAAAGCCCGGTGCTAAAGGAACCACTCCCCGAAAGGAAGATGATATTCCGCTTATAAAAACCGGCTTGTTTAATGGAAAAACAACGGGTGCACCCATTACTATTTTATTCGAAAACAATAATACCCGCAGTGCCGATTATGAAAAACAACGGGCCGTGCCAAGGCCCGGCCATGCCGATTTTGTAGCAAGCGCTAAATTCGGCGGACATGAAGATTACAGGGGCAGCGGGCATTTCAGCGGAAGGTTAACGGTTTGTTTGGTGGCTGCAGGAGTGGTTGCGAAAAAAATATTAAACGGAATCAACATCAACGCATCTATTTTAGAAATAGGAGGAGAGACTGATTTAGAAAAAGGCCTGCAAAAAGCAATTGATTCAAAAGACAGCATTGGCGGTATTATTGAATGTAAAGTAAGCGGATTGCCGGTTGGATTGGGAGAACCGTTTTTTGATTCTGCTGAATCGATGATTAGTCATGCGATTTTTGCAATACCTGCCGTAAGGGCTATTGAATTTGGAACCGGCTTTGCAGCAGCAAAAATGTTTGGAAGTGAACACAA
>JANMWP010000115.1:0-3722 GCA_031394065.1 Chitinophagaceae bacterium | reverse complement strand
CTGGCTCCACCTTCAATAACTGCACCATCCTTATCAGCTTCGGTAAACAGGATATTCAAAACATTTTCGTCGTTATCAATCGTTTCAGGCTCGGTCATATTACCGCCTTTTATCTGCATGCGACTTATTTCTTCATCAACCATAGCATCTGTAGCACTTACTTTATGCAACGTAACTTTTGCCTTGGCAATATCAGCCATGGTATAATCAGGCTTCAATCCAATTTCAAAAGCAAATTCATAATCAGCCGGATTGTTCATATCCATATCACGCAAATCGTTGCTTAATGGTAATGGCTGGCCAAAAATTTCGGGCTTTTCAGCATTTAACCAGGTATATAATTCCTTCTCAACCGATTTTAAAATTTCATCCGTAAAAATGGATGCTCCGTGCATTTTCCTGATCATGCCGGCAGGTACCATCCCCTTTCTAAAACCAGGAATATTGGCTGTTTTACTATATTCCTTCAGTTTTTTATCAAAGGAAGGTAAATAGTCATCCTTGCTTACTTTCACGATTAGTTTATCGTGTAAAAGACCAATGTTTTCTCTTGTAACTGTTGCCATTGTAACTAAAAATTTAATTCGTGTAATCAATAAATAACGAACAAGGAACAAGGAAGGCCGAACTTCGATGTTCTGAATTCCTTGTTCCTTGTTCAATATTCAACTAGTGCGGATAATAGGGGTCGAACCTACATGGATTGCTCCGCCAGATCCTAAGTCTGGTGCGTCTGCCAATTTCGCCATATCCGCTTAAGGGCTGCAAAAGTAAGGCATTTATGCAAAACAGAAAACAGATTTGTTTACGTAAATTCGTCCATAACTCATGGAAACAACCATAGACATACCTAAATATAATCTCAACGAAGAGGATGAGAAAAAAGAGATTCTGCGGCATTACCGTGGGTTATTGCGTGTTTTAAAGCTGAAACTGAAACCCGGAGACAAACAATTACTTCGTACAGCTTTTGAAATGGCTGCCAAAGCGCATGAAACCATGCGCCGGAAAAGCGGCGAACCCTATATCCTGCATCCTATTGCAGTTGCAAAAATTTGTGTAGAGGAAATTGGATTGGGCATACGCAGTACCATTTGTGCCCTGTTGCATGATACGGTAGAAGATACCGATATCTCATTAGATGATATACAGCGTGAGTTTGGAACCGAAGTAACAAAAATTGTTGATGGTCTTACCAAGATAAGCACGGTAATGGACACCAACAGTACACAGCAGGCCGAAAATTTTAAAAAAATATTATTAACCCTTACCGATGATCCACGGGTAATATTGATAAAACTTGCCGACCGGCTGCATAACATGCGTACGCTGGAGAGTATGAAACGGGAGAAGCAGTTAAAAATTTCGAGCGTAACCATTTTTGTGTATGCCCCGCTTGCCCATCGCATGGGTTTGTATAATATTAAAACCGAACTGGAAGACCTGGCCATGAAATACATGGAACCGGATACTTACAAATACATTGCAAAAAAACTGAGCGACACCAAAAAAGAACGATCCAAATACATCAATGATTTTATAAGGCCTTTAAAAGAAAAATTAGAAAAAGCTGATTTTGATTTTGACATGTATGGCCGGCCAAAAAGCATCCATTCCATCTGGAATAAGATGAAAAAAAAAGGCGTAAGTTTCGAAGAAGTGTACGATCTTTTTGCCATCCGTATCCTGGTAAACTCCCCTTTAGAAAAAGAAAAAGAGGACTGCTGGAAAGTATACAGCATTATTACTGATGAATATAATCCATCTCCCGAAAGGTTACGAGACTGGTTAAGCAATCCTAAAAGTAATGGTTACGAAGCACTGCATACAACTGTTATGGGGCCGCATGGTAAATGGGTGGAGGTACAGATACGCACCAAACGTATGAATGAAATTGCTGAAAAAGGTTTGGCTGCCCACTGGAAATACAAAGAAGGCAAAGATGACGAAAGCCGCTTTGACAAATGGTTTCAGCAGATACGGGAAGCCCTCAGCAACCAGGATGAAAACTCAATAGACTTTTTACAGGATTTTAAAACGTCTTTTCTTGCCGAAGAAATTTATGTGTATACCCCCAAGGGTGAAGTAAAAATGTTGCCCATTGGTGCATCGGCACTGGATTTTGCTTTTGGTGTACACACGGCTGTTGGCAGCAAATGTATTGGAGCCAAGGTTAATCATAAACTGGTACCTATCAGTCATAAATTACGCAGTGGCGATCAGATTGAAATTATTACCAGTGCCAAACAAAAACCCAACATTGAGTGGTTGAATTTTGTTGTTACCAGCAAAGCAAAATCAAAAATAAAAGACACGCTTAAAGAAGAAAAAAGAAAAATTGCCGACGAGGGAAAATACACACTGCAGCGAAAGCTGGAAGGAATGGGTGCAACTATGAGTCAGCATAACATGGAAGAGCTTTCTAATTTTTATAAAAAAGGTTCGTCGCTCGATCTGCTGTATGATATTGCCATTAAAAAAATTGATCTTAAAGAGTTAAAAGAATTTAATGTTCATGGCGATAAATTAGTGCAGCCTAAGCCGGTTAAAGTTATTGTTGAAGAAAAAACAGAAAAGGAATTTACTGCAAAACCCTACGATAAAAAAGATGCAGAACTGATCATCTTTGGCGAAAGCAGCGATAAGATACAATATACCCTGGCCAATTGCTGCAAACCCATACCCGGCGATGATGTTTTTGGTTTTGTAACAACTGGCGAAGGGCTAAAAATTCATCGTACCAACTGCCCCAATGCCACCCGGCTTTTGGCAAACTACGGGCACCGGGTTGTAAAAACCAAATGGGCAAAAAACAAAGAAATATCTTTTCTTACCGGTTTAAAAATTATTGGTTTGGATGATGTGGGCGTAATTCATAAAATAACCAACCTCATCAGCGGCGAATTAAAGTTCAACATCTCTGCCATGACCATTGAAGCCAAAGAAGGCATCTTTGAAGGCAATGTAAAAATATTTGTACACGATAAGGAAGAACTGGATGAGCTGGTAAACAGATTGGTATCTATGAGTGGAATTGAAAGAGTGGATAGGTATGATACTGAATAGTTTTGGGTTTGGGGTTTTAAGTTTTTGGTTACCAGCAGTTATTCCCTGATTTGACTTCATTGGCGACGCTCCGTTCAACATTGGAAATATATTGGGCTTATATCTAAGCGGTTCAATAAACAGTAGATTTGATTTTAGAAAAGCACATAAAATTTGTATCCAAAAAATAAAAAACTATGCAGGAATTAATAGATCGCTTAAAAGCAAATGCAGGCATCTCTGATGAACAGGCTACCAAAGCACTGGAAACCATTAAAGATTTTGTAAAAGAAAAATTTCCGATGCTGGGTGGCGCTGTAGATAATATGTTTGGCAGTGCAGGTAAGGATGGTGAAGATGGATTGTAATCTTCTCGACTTATTTACCAGAGGTTTCAACGTAATTCATAATGGCATCTAATTCAGCATCAGACAATTTAAATGATGTCATTATCGCTGGAGCCCATTTCTTTTCTAAAGCTTTAGCATACGCATTTTCACCTTGTGTTGGATTCCTGATAAAAGCGTACATCGCTTTTTTATCTCCACCCCATCTTTGCAATACGCCCTTTAATGCAGGAGCTGTAAAATCCTTATCTGGTTTATGGCAGCTGGCGCAATTTGCCTTAAACAAAATCTCTCCATTAATATTTGTTTTAGCAATTGTATCATCTGTCG
>JANMWP010000084.1:0-1705 GCA_031394065.1 Chitinophagaceae bacterium | reverse complement strand
AATGCCCTGGAAAGGCGAAAAAGACCCCTACAAAATATGGTTGAGCTAAATTATTCTACAGCAAACTAGGGTTGAACAGGGATGGGATTATTACAATCGCTTTGTTTCAACTTTCCCCAACATAAAAAAATTAGCCACTGCACCCGAAGAAAAAGTATTCAAACTCTGGGAAGGCCTTGGATATTACACCCGCTGCAAAAACCTGATTGCTACAGCAAAATATATTTCAAAAGAAAAGCAGGGTAAATTTCCGGATACTTATGAGGACATTATAAACCTGAAAGGAATTGGGCCGTATACAGCTGCTGCAATTGCATCATTTGCATTCAATTTGCCACATGCAGTAGTTGATGGCAATGTTTTCAGGGTATTATCACGTTTTTTTGGTATTGATACGCCAACAGACAGCACAGCCGGTAAAAAATTATTTACCTTATTGGCCCAGGAGCTTTTAAATAAAAAATTGCCCGGCATTTACAACCAGGCTATTATGGATTTTGGAGCCGTAATTTGTAAACCTCAAAACCCTTTATGTATAAACTGTGCTTTAAAAAACAGGTGTGCAGCCCTTTTGCAGAACAAGGTTGATTTGTTGCCGGTAAAGGCCGGTAAAATAATTAAAAAGCTTAGATGGTTTTATTATTTTATTGTTGAGCACAATGGAAAAATCTATATTAAAAAAAGGGGGGCAAAAGATATTTGGGAAAACCTGTATGAATTTATTTTGTTGGAAACTGATAAATCATTGTTAGTTGAAAATATAAAAACAACAGATTTTTTTAAAAATATTACGGGTAAAAATAAAACAGCCATACTGCAGGTGTCCAAAATCTATAAACAACAGCTTACGCATCAAACTATACAGGGGTGTTTTATTCACATTAAAATAAAAAATCCGCTCCTGTTAAAGGGGTATAAAGCAGTAACTTATAAAGAATTACATAAACTTCCTTTTCCTAAGTTTATAACCGGGTACCTGAGCGAAAATGAGCTAAAGGCAATTGAAAGATAAAAATGTATCTTTAAATTTGCTATCTGGTACAACAGTACTTTAATGCAATTGAAAGGTAAACTGAGCCAGCGGTTGATGACTTAAATTAAATTTTATGAGAGGCGTAAACAAGGTAATGCTTATCGGTAACCTGGGTAAAGACCCCGATATGCAGTTTTTGGATGGCAATATTGCAGTTGCAAAATTTTCGCTGGCTACTACCGAATCTTATAAAGACAGAAGCGGCAAACTCATTTCGCAAACCGAATGGCATACCATTGTATTGTGGCGGGGATTGGCCGAACTGGCTCAAAAATATTTACACAAAGGAAGTTTGGTTTACATAGAGGGCCGTTTAAAAACCCGCAGCTGGGAAGATAAAGACGGGAATAAAAAATTTGCAACTGAAATAGTTGGCGATAATCTTATCATGCTGGAGAAAAGAGCAGATGGAAGTCAGGCCTTGCAGGGTTTAGATGGTTTTGAAGGACCAGATAGTGACCCCGATATACCAACAGCTGAAGATGGCTCCGAACGGTTACCTTTTTAATTAACTTTGCACTGCTGTAATTTTTGTTTACAAGCAATAATCTATTCTGTTTAAAAAATAAAAACAATAAACAGCATACTTTTTTTAACTAAACTCATTGTTTTGGATTACCATTCGGTATTTGATTTTTTTTCTTTTAACCTCCTGGCAATAACACCTGCCGC
>JANMWP010000661.1:0-1752 GCA_031394065.1 Chitinophagaceae bacterium | reverse complement strand
CTGCAGGTCCTGTACCAACGATCTTGAAAATTCCGTTGCCCTGTTTTGCTCCACAATATGTTCCCGGATATTCTCAGCGATAAATCCCAGGAAAACCGCAAGGAACAGCATCAGGAATTCCAGTAAATATTCTCCCCATTTCTTTTTATGGGTTACATGATGTGGGTGTTTGTGTACTTCCATATCTTCGGTTTGTGGTTGTTCAATAGTTGTAACTTCTTCTTCTTCGGGCATAGCGGTTTCCTCAACAGGAATTATCTCTTCCGGTTGTTGTCCATCGTCTGTCGTCTGTTGTCTTCTTATGTTTTCTTCTTCGTTCATATTTTTCTATGCCATTTTAATTTTTCAGATATCTAAATAAAAAGGCCACAGCAAACCCAACAATCAAATAAATGATAAACCTGATGATACGATGCTTCATATTTTTTCTTCACTCATTTTTTATGCTGATACTGTTTGCGTTTTTTTAAGTGGTTGCCATTTTTTATAAGTAGCGCTACGCCATAACCATTCAAGCGGCCCGTAATTAAAATATTTTAGCCAGATGGTGCTGAAGATGATCTGGATGATAAAGAAACCTATTCCCAAAAAAGTATAATAGAACGGGCCGATGGTGCCCATATAACCAAGACCTGCACCCAGGAAAACAAAGTTGCCTGCCAACGATTGCATGATGTAATTGCTGAAAGCCATTTTGCCTACTGGTGCCAATACTGATAATATTTTTTTACCGGCAGCCGTTTGAAAACTTAACATGAACAAAGCCACATAGGTCATGGCCAGCGGCACCACTCCCAATGCATAGGCCAGGGTTTGATAAAAGCCATTTATTTTGAGGTTGAAATAGTCACCCTCGTACCAGCTCATATAATGGGCCAGTATGTAATTGGCAGGCAGGCCAACTATCAATCCGAATACGATGATATAGTACAATAGTTTTTTGTGCTGTGTAATATTTTTATAAAAATCGGAGCGGCCTACCACATAGCCGATCAAGAACATACCCAATACTTTCGGAATGCGGCTTACAAAAAATAAATACCCGTAACGAAAAAAGAAACCTGCAATATCCAGTTTAAAAACATCCCACCAGTTGCCATGCTTCAACAAATTTTGAAAATCTTCTTCTGATTTATTTCCGCTGAGATAGTGATCAACCCTGCCACCGGTTTCGTTTAAAATACCTGCCGGGGCATTTAACCAGGGCCAGCGCATTTTTGCGGCATATAAAAGAATGGGCAGTAAAATAAGGACGATACCTGTGATCAATAAAGTTTTGTCAGAAAATTTACGAAATGGCAATAATAAAAAACCCAGCAGTGCATAAAAGAAAACAATGTCGCCAGGCCATATCATTAAATGAATGGCACCTAACAGAAGCATAAAAACCAATCTTCTTTTTACAGTAGGTATGGCATCAACACCTTTTGCCAGGCCTCTTTTTACCTGCAGGGCAATACCCCAGCCAAATAACAGGCTGAAGATGGAATAAAATTTTCCTTCAATAAACATGTGGTGCAGGAAACTCATTTTGTGATCCAATCCCGGTAAAAGCATCGGCCCGGTTAGATGGGCACTTTCGCTGTACCAACTAAAACCGCTGCCCAGGTTGGCAATGAAAATGCCCAGGATGGCAAAGCCCCGGAGCACATCCATAAAAATTTCTCTTTCACCAGCCTTAACGGGAGATAACGTTTGCATGTTGTTAGATTTAGGTGTGGCAGTTATTTTGGCTTAGCGAAGGAATTGGAG
>JANMWP010000072.1:0-1889 GCA_031394065.1 Chitinophagaceae bacterium | reverse complement strand
TTTATAAAATCTTCTTTTGTAAGCATGATATTTTTTTGGGAGGTAGAAATATACAAGTCAATAGAAGGTTTATATCTATCTAAATCATAAGCTGCATAACCAATTAACTGGTCAGTTTTTATTTCATCGCCCTTTTTTATTAATGTAGAAGCAAGATTTGAATAGGTATAGAAGAAGTTATCTTTTTCTATTATCACCACCTTCATGTGGTCAATCTTAGCAATCATGCTCACTTTGCCCCCGCTAACAACAAAAACAGAACTGTCATTTGATTTGAAAGTCACATATTCATTTACATGCGGAATATCTCCAGCACTTTCTTTCAAAACCTCCGCATCATTCATGGGTGCCATATATTTATTCAGCACATTCCCTCCTATTGCCACTTTCAACGCCACTTCAAAATCTTCCGGGCTTATCTGGTCTTCAACAAATTTTCTATAGCCCGTTTTATTATTTACAATAATGGTAGCCGGAATCGCACCACTCCATTTCACATCAATCATCGGACAAAAACGATCGGCATCGGTTTCATTCAGCCAAACATGGTTGGTATTGTATTTATTCTTTTTAATAAAATCCGGCAATCTTACTGCTACATACGATGGCAGGTCTAAACTCACCAGCAGCAGTTTTACTTTTTGAGTTTTGTATTTTGCAACCAGTCTTATAAAATCCGGTATCTCTTCGTTACAGGGTTTACAGAATGTTGCCCAAAAATTAACCACATACACGGTGTCATTATTTGCCGAAAAAGATTTCACCACATCTTCTATCTTCCATTTGGCAATTTTCTGGCTGTTTCCCTGCACTGCAAAGCCAATCAGCATAAAAACAAAAAGCAATTTTTTAATCATCCTTAAAAATACACAGAAATGCTGAAGCCACACCTTACAAAACGTTAAAACACCTCACCCCAACCCCTCTCCTGCAGGAGAGGGAACTGGAAGAATGAAGCGAAGATTACTCTTTGCAAAAATTAACGCTGTTTGCAGTATTGCTGAAGAGTTACTAATGCTGATGTGGTAGTTAAAATGCCCGGATAAGTTCAATGTACCGCTCCCTCTCTTTAAGGAGAGGGAGATGGAGGGTGAGGTAAATTAGCTTTTGGCTAATCCCCTCTTTCAGTTTAAATTTGCAACTCCAATGAACAGCCCTGGCGTGTTCAATTCTTAATTTTGAATTTTTAATTTTTAATTTCAAACAACATGGCATACGACGTAATAGTACTTGGAAGCGGCCCCGGTGGTTATCCTGCAGCAATCAGATCAAGTCAGCTTGGTAAAAAAGTAGCAATTGTAGAACGGGAAGCACTCGGCGGCATTTGCCTCAACTGGGGATGTATTCCCACCAAAGCTTTATTAAAAAGTGCCCAGGTATATGAATATGCAAAGCATGCATCCAGCTATGGAATTAATGTAGAAAACCCTACCCACAATTTTGGTGGCGTGGTAACCCGTAGCCGTGGTGTGGCCGATAAAATGAGCAAAGGTGTTCAGTTTTTAATGAAGAAGAATAAGATTGATGTAATAATGGGCAATGGCAAACTGATTGCCGCCAATAAATTAGAAGTAACAGCAGCCGATGGTACCAAACAAATACTGGAAGCTAAAAATATTGTAATTGCCACAGGCGGCAGGGCACGTGAGTTGCCAACCATGCCCATCGATGGTAAAAAAATAATCGGTTACCGGGAAGCAATGGTGTTGCCAACGCAACCCAAGAGCATGATCATTTGTGGCAGCGGTGCCATTGGCAGCGAGTTTGCATATTTCTACAACAGCATGGGTACTAAAGTAACCATGGTTGAGTTTATGCCAAGACTGGTACCGGTTGAAGACGACGACATCAGCAAAGAACTGGAAAAGAATTTTAAAAAACAGGGCATG
>JANMWP010000627.1:0-4455 GCA_031394065.1 Chitinophagaceae bacterium | reverse complement strand
GCGGCCGCCAGCGGCAATACCTTAACCATTGGTAATTTAACCGGTACCGATTTTTTTGTACAGGCTGGATCATCTTTTAATATAAATACTGCGAATGCATTAACCTTAAACTTAGTTACCGGTGCTACTGCGAGTATAAGTGGCAACATGACTTTCGCTGCCGGGGCACATAAATTAACGGCAGCTGACCCAAGTGCAATAACGTTTAATAACGGTGCTGTGTTTTTAGCAGGTACTTTATTTACCGGCAATGCTTTTGGTCCTAGCCCAACTGCTACTGCTAACTCAGTAATATTTGCAAGCGGTTCAACGTATCGTTATACAACAGGTGGTAATCCTTTTGCACTCACCGCACCGGCTTCAGTAGTTGTTTTTCAAACCGGCAGTTTATACAAACACGAGTCAATCCTTAACCCGTCTGTAAGCGGAAGAATTTATGCCAATTTTGAATTGGATGCACCTGCATTAACTCCGGTTATTTGTCCTGGAGCAAGCCTTTTAACTATGGATAATTTAACGGTTACCAATGGTTCAATCAGTTTTGGTTTAACAACCGGAGGCTTTGATTTAAAAGGCAATGTTTCTGTAGCAGCAGGCGATACTTTAAGGTTTGCACCTACATCAGCCGGTACACTTACTTTTAAAGGCACCACTGCACAAAGCATCAGCAACGCAGGTACATTAACTTTTGGTACCAATCAAAATGTAACCATTAACAATGCAGCAGGGCTTACTTTAAACACACCTGTAACACTTCAAAAAATACTCACATTTACATCGGGCCTTATTAATACAACAGCAGCCAATCTTTTAACATTAAGTGCAGCAGCTACTGTAACCGGTGCAAGCAATGCCAGTTTTGTAAACGGGCCGGTTTCTAAAATCGGTAATACATTGTTTACATTTCCGGTGGGCAAAACAAACTGCGGCCCATCAGGCACAGTTAAAGGATATGTTGCGTTATCAATATCGGCACCTGCACTGGCAACTGATCAATTTACCGCCGAATATAAGCGTGGTAATGCCCGTGCATTGGGTACAATTACCAATCCCGGTATACACCACGTAAGTGGCTGCGATTATTGGATATTGGATAAGGTTTCGGCAGCGCCAGCTACTGTTGATATTACTTTAAACTGGGACGAGCCATTAAATAACTGTACAACGGCAAGCCCTTATATTAATAATTTGGCTACCCTCATCATTGCACATTTTAACGGAACAAACTGGGACAATTTTGGTGGTTTAGGAATGTTTACAGGATCTACAACCACCGGTACCATAACCTGGACGGGTGTTACAACCTTTAGTCCTTTTTCCATTGCCAGCAGCACTTTTTTAAATCCACTGCCCATTATCATCAATTATTTTACGGGTACAAAAAATAACGGCAACCATTTATTAAACTGGAAAGTTACCTGTGTAAGCGTACCCAGTGCAACCATTGAAATGGAACGCAGCACCGATGGCCGCAACTACAGCAGCATTTACAGCATTTTTGCAACTGCATTACGCTGCCAGCAACCTTTTAATTATACCGATAACACACCTGCAAAAGGAGTAAACTACTATCGCCTTAAAATGACCGATGCCGATGGTAAAGTGACCTACAGTACAGTTGTTTCTCTGATCAATGCCAGCAAAGGATTTGATATTTTGAACATAGCACCAAACCCGGTTGTAAACAGCCGCTTTGATTTAAAAATAAGCAGTGCAGAAAAAGCACAAGTAGAGCTGGTGATTACTGATATGCAGGGCAGGGTGTTACAGAAACAATCTGTAAATGTGATTGCAGGATTTAATTCAATACCCATGAACGTAAAAAACCTGGCAGCAGGTACTTACCAGTTGTTTGGTAATACTGCAGATGGAAGAACAAGGGTATTGCGGTTTTTGATTCAATAATATTTTTTACATTTACTAAAAAAGTCCTGACATGTTGCAGGACTTTTTTTTTACAAAGTATAAAAAGTTTTTTATTTAACTGAACTATCGGGGCCTACCTGTGCACCGGTCTTTTTATTTAATTTAATTTTCATTATTTTTTTTAGCCGGGCAACTTTAAAGGAATTTATTGTGTCGTCACCAAATAACATACCCCATGGTTTAAGGTCATCAACCCTATCAAAGATTATTTTAAGGATAGCGATGGTGGGCAGGGCTAAAAAAATGCCGGCTAAACCCATAAGGGTACCGCCAATAACTACCCCCAGTATAGTAATCAATGCGTTAATCTTTACTTTGGAACCAACAATCCTGGGCATTATTACATTGGCATCGAGAAAGTGTATGATTTCAAAACAAACAATAACCCACACAATATCACTCAGGTGCGATGAAGTGGTAAGTGTAATCAGTGATGTGAACAACACACCAACAAATATGCCTACATAAGGTATGATGTTAAGAATGGCAGAAAACACGCCCAGAAATATAGCATATTTTACCCCGATGATAAGCAGTATGGAAGAATTTAAAACTGCAATGATGCCCATTTCTATAATAAGCCCCAACATATATTTTTGAACAATGCCTTTTGATTCAACCAAAACTTCGGCAACCTGTTGTTCATTTGTGTTGTGGAATACAGATATTAAAAACCTCCTGATATTGTGACGGTAAAACAGGATAAGGAATGTATAGATGGCTACCATAATAACATAAAAAACAGTTTGCGTAATGGTAAAAAAGGTTTGCCCTAAAAATTGAGTGCCTTTTGTTTCTGCTCTACCCGAGGCATTTTTTATCATTAGTTCCTGGTCTTGTGTGCTGAGGTTAAATTTTTGTTTTATCCAGTGCTGCAGGGTTTCATAATGCATTTCCAGGTGTGCTTTTATTGATGGCATATCATTTAAGAACCTGGCTATCTGGTGAGAGAAAAAATAAATAAGGGTAGCAATGATGGCAAGCGCAAATAATACGGCAGTAAGGTTTGCCAGCATATTCGGAAACCTTAATTTTTGCGATAAAAAATTGGTAACCGGCAACAGCAATATAGAAAGCAGGATGGAAAAAGCCAGCGGGGCTACAATATTTTTTGCATAAATGATAATTGTACATAACAGTACAACCATAAATAGTTTAATGGTAAACTGTATGTAAAAAGGATGTTGTTTAATGGGTATCATTTTAGTAAGCCAGTTTGTAAATGTTAACTTGTTAAATACTTTTTTATCAATACATAACTGATAACAACCAATAAAAGCAGCGTGATAATGGTAATATAAAGCCATGGCTGCTCTTTCAGCTTACGCTTTTCTTTTTTCAGTTTCTTTTTTTCGGTTTGTTTTTTGAGGTCCCTGTTCAGTTGCTCAACCAGTAGCGAAAGGTCTTTTTTGTTTTTAAAATGCTCCAGTCCTTCCACAGCATCATTCATAAATTCATCACTGGCCATCTGCTTTTCCACTTCATGTGCATCGGCAGCACTCAGGTTTTTATTAAGATAGTCAAGTAGTTTATCCTGCTCAATATCTTTGTTTAGGTTTGATAATATGTCTTTTAAATCATCGCTCATTTACTTGTATAATTTTTACTTTTTTGCATCTCAACTCCTAACTCCTAACTCCTAACTACCTTCACTCATTCTTTCCATAATTATTTTTAAATTTCTTTTTCCATTTTGAATATGACTTTTAACCTGTAAAATACTGAAACTGCTTAGTTCCGATATTTCCTGGTAACTTTTTTTCTCCAGGTAAAACAAAGTTACACATTGTTGCTGCTCTTTGTTCAATTGTTGTAATGCAACAGCCAGCTTATCCAGTGTTTTATCTTTTTCAATATGTACCTGGTTGCTTTCGTACGCTACTGGTGTGGTTAACATTTTTTCGTTTATCTCTGTATTAAATCTGCCTTTGTCTCTTAACTGCATCAGGCAATGATTTTTTGCAATCATGTATATCCAGCTTTTAAAATACGCCACTTTATATTTATGCAATTCATTAATAGCTTTTAAAAAAACCTGTTGCACAGCATCTTTGGCAGCTTCTTCGTTTTTCAAATACTTCATACTAACACCCAACAGCAGTAAGGTGTAGCGTTCCAGCAAAATGCCCAACCACTCATTATTATGGTCGGCATAAAACTGGTTTAGCAGTTCGGTATCGCTGATATGTTGGTATTTGTTGTTGTTCAAAACCGAATAACAAAATTATTTTTAGGATGATTTGTTGGCATGCAATTTTAAATTTAAAAAAGCTGTTAATTAAAAAAAATTTAATGCCTGAACAATTTTACTGTCAGCCTGCCTGTCCCGATTTTTTCGGGGAGCTTGTCGAAGGCGGGTTACTTATTAATACATTCCGCCTTGGACAAGCTGCTAATGACAAGTATTTTAAAAGGTTGATAAACAATTTTTTACAAAATTGAATTTAGCCACAAAGACTCGAAGACACTAAGGAAAAATGCGTAGCATTTTTTATACTTCGTGCCTTTGTGCCTTCGTGGCAAACCTCT
>JANMWP010000617.1:0-4962 GCA_031394065.1 Chitinophagaceae bacterium | reverse complement strand
TGGTTGTTTTTAAAGTGGTTACATTTTTAAGTTGCTGCTGAATAGCAGGGTCAGCATCTACACCATACAATCCAATGCCTAATCTAACCATATCCAATTGTAAATCTGTATGCCGGTGTATGGCCGATGTGTTGGCAATATGCCTTATGAATGTATAACTGGTAATTTGTTGAATCTGTTCACAAGCTTCCAGAAATGCGTTGTCCTGTGCTTTTGTAAAATCATCATGTAAAACCGAATCGCTTGCAGCCAGGTGAGAGAAAACAGATTGTATTTTAAAAACAGAAGTTGATTGTAACCTGGTGCATAATTCCGCTATATCTTTCTGTTCAAAACCAAGGCGCCGCATACCGGTATCCAGTTTTATATGAACCGGATAATCATTGATACCGCTCCGCATCAAATAATCTTCAAAGGTTGACAGAATGCCGAATGAAAACAATTCAGGTTCCAGGTTATGCTGTACGAGCACATCATAGGTAACTTCCTCTGCATTCATCACCATAATGGGCAATGTAATACCGGCTTTGCGTAATTCAACTCCTTCATCGGCATAAGCAACAGCCAGGTAATTTATCTGATGAAACTGAAGCAGGTTGGCTATTTCAAACCCTCCGCTGCCATAGCTGAAAGCCTTTACCATGGCCATTAACCGAACTCCGGGACTCAGCAACTGCTGATAGGTATTTAAATTATGGGTAATGGCATTCAGGTTTATTTCCAGTACCGTCTGATGAATTTTTTCTTCCAGTAAATGACTTATCTGTTCAAACTCAAAAAGCCGGGCTCCTTTTAATAAAATACTTTCGTTATGAAAATGCAGTGACGGAAATTTCTGTATAAATTCTTCGGTTGAATTAAAGAAATTAGTCTCCTGAATACCGGCAAATTCGTCTCTGTGTTTTAAAATTTCTGTTCCAATTCCAATAAGTCGGTTAATTTTTTTGTGTTGCAGAATGTTTGCCACTTCCCGGTATAATTGCTGATTGGTTTTACCGCTTTGCAAAATATCGCTGATGATAACAGTGCGTTTGGGATGTTGCTGTTGCTGCTGTAAAAAATCCAATGCAATGGATAGTGAAGTAATATCGGCACTGTAACTGTCGTTAATTACCGAACAGTTGTTGATGCCCTGTTTTAATTCCAGGCGCATTTCCACAGGTTTTAATTGTAACATACGCTCCTGAATAATTTCCTCATTAATTTTTAAAAGCAGCAATACACACCAGCAGGTTATGGCATTTTTTATGGCTGCATCATTGGTGAAGGGGATTGAGATACTGATTTTCTTTTCCTGGTACAGCCCCTTAATTACCGTATTAAATGGTTGTACCTGAATACTGCTGATACAAAGTGTTGCCGTTTCATTTTGTCCCCAGCTAAATAAAACAGTATTATTTTTTTGCTGAAGTAATGACATAGCTTCATCAACCAGCACTTCATCTTTGCAATAAATAACTGTACTGCTGTTTGTAAAGAGTTTTATTTTTTCATTTATTTTACCTGCAATATTTTCAAAACCTTCGCTATGTGCTTCACCAATATTGGTAAAAATGCCAATGCCCGGCTGAATTACTTTTTCAAGTTTTTCCATTTCATTAGGCAGGGAGATACCGGCCTCAATAATGCCGAATGTATGCTGTGCATTCATCTGCCACACACTTAATGGTACACCAATTTGCGAATTGTAACTTTTCGGGCTGCGTACAATATTATAATCGTGCTGCAACAACTGGTACAGCCATTCTTTTACAATGGTTTTGCCATTGCTGCCCGTTATGCCCATTACCGGATAATGAAATTGACTACGGTGCTGTGCCGTTAATTGCTGCAATGCCTGCAATACGTTTTTTACTGCTATAATATTTGCAGCTTCAAAATCCTGCGGTGAAAAAATGAAAGAAGCATCTACAATAAAATTGCGAACGCCTTTACTATATAAGTCTTTTACAAAAGCACTGCCCTGCCTGCGTGGGCCGGGTAAGGAAAAAAATAAGGTAGAAGCAGGAAATAATAATTTGCGGCTGTCAATAAGCAGGTGTTCCATTACAGCAGCAGGATTGTTGCTTAATAAAAACTTACCGTCAGTTATTTTTTCTATGTTAGCAATGGTGTACATCAATGATTATGGTTAGGCAACAGTTTTATTTTCTGTTGCCATTTTATGCCGGTTAATGCGCTCGATCGTCCTGTGGTATTTCTTCTTTTTTCTCATTTGCCCTATCAATAAAAACAGAATACATTACAGATGCCGTTAAACAAACCAATATAAAGCCCAGCGAAATAAATACCTGTGTGGTTTTATCTACCCATTGGTTTATCCAGTGCTCTGCTAGCATTTTTACACCTATAAATATTAATACGATGGCAATACCCTGTGGCAGGTAATCAAATTTACTTACGGCATTCCTCAACAGAAAAAATAAAGAGCGCAGGCCCAGCACAGCAAAAATATTGGAGGTATAAATTACCAGCCTTGCTGTGGGTTGATACGATACCGTTTTGGTATCTACAATGCCCATTACAGCAGGTATAGAATCCAATGCAAATACCAGATCAATAGCTGCCAGCATAATTACCACTACAAATAAAGTGGTGTACATTTTTTTGCCGTTTTCTGTAACTCTAAATCTACCATTACCATCGTGTGGGGCAAGTGGTAAAAATTTTTTTAAAAAAGTATAGACTTTACTTTTTTGCGGATCAAAGTCTTTTTCTTCCTCTACCGATACAAACATTTTGTAACCTGTGAACACCAGAAAAGCGCCAAACACATACAACAACCAGTGAAATTTTTCTACCAGCACCACACCTACTGTAATAAATATAATTCTGAACAAAATGGCCATCAATATTCCTATCAACAATACCTGGCCGTAGTTTTTTTCCTTTACACTAAAGGCTGCAAAAATAAGTATGAAAACAAAAATATTATCTATGCTCAGGCTCCACTCCATCAGGTAGGCACTCAGGTATTCCAGTGCAGGTTTTTGCCCTTCTTCTATCCATAAAAAAACACAAAATGCAAGCGCAAGGCCCACCCAAAAAAAGGTTTGGTACAGGGCCTGTTTTATGGAAACCTTCTGATTTTTTTTACTCATCAACCCAAGGTCAACAATAAGTGATATTAAAATTATAACACCGAAAACTAAATATAGCAATTGTGTTTTGTTCATGTTAAGTAAGCGTGTATTTTCTTCTTCTTATAAACTGATAGAGCAGTGCAAATAAAATGATGATAATGACAGGCGCAGCAATATTGATGAGTTGCCAGGCACCTTTTTGTGCAGCCACTTTTTTACCATCAAGTAAACGTAAAGTATAATCCTTTGCTTTTGCTTCGGATAAGCCGGATGAGTTGAGTAAATAATCTAAACAGTTTTGTAAAAAATCTTTATTGGCAAACTGGTATTGGTATTGGGACCCAACCGTTAAAGGATTTACACCCATTGGCAGCGGTTCATTTTTTGAAACACTATTTAAAATCATATCACCATCTGCTACAATGATTATTTTATTTTCAACAATACTTTCCTGCATATACATTCCGCCGGATTTTTGTAAACTATCATTCATTGCCTGTGATAACCGGTTTCTAAAAAGAGAGGAAAATTTTCCTTCTAACAAAACAGCTACTGGTATATTTGCTCTTTTAAACTTATCGCTTTCAGGTTCGTTTACATTTTCTTTACCACTAATCAGTGCAGGCGTAGCAATAGTTTTTGAGTTTACAGATGAACTTAATAAAACTGTTTTTTTAATCCCTTCAACTTCAATAGTATCAATAGAATTTACAAACTTCCCGCTAACCAAACCTAAGTTTTTATTTATTAGATGATTTGATTTTGATTCAAGCAATGGGAAATAATTCCAATGTAAAAAATCAAACTGGCCATTTCCGTTAACATCAAATGGTAAAAAGTCACATTGTAAATCCATTACCAAATCAGAATTTATTCTTGCTCCATATTTAAATAATAAATCGTTTAATTCTAATCCTCTATCATAGGCAATTACTTCATTTTTAATTCTAAGGCTATCCATTTCAGCATTTAATTCATCGATAAACATCAACACTTTACCTCCTCTCATTACAAACTGATCAATTTTTAATTTTTCAACTTCGGTAAATTTTTCGGTTGGCTTTATTAGCATTAACAACTTAAATGTATCAGGTATTATCGGCAGTTTAGTTAAATTAAATTGCTGTAAATTATAATCTTGCCGTAATACGTTTTCTGCTAAGTCATAAATTCGTACATCCTGTGGCTCACCATTGCCAACTGCATATGCAATCATCGGTTTATTAATTTGTGATGCTTTGAAAATTGCATCTGCAAATTTATATTCCATTAATGCTTCGGCACTATTCAGATCTTTCATTGCATCGGCATACGACTTCTTTACATCAATACCTTTTTGCTCAAACAATATTACAGGTAATACATTTTCTTTATAATATACCAACGCAAGTGGGTAAACTAGTTGCTGTTGCTCTCCTACCTTTAATTGCGACTTTAAATTGATTGGAAAAAGACCCGCAGCAATAAGACTATCTCCCCACTTTACATTTGTTCCTTCCACAGTTTCATCGGGGCTGATAAAACGGTATTGCAGTTTTTTACCGGCAACCTCCTTAAACTCCTGTAAAAGCTCAGTTGTGCTGTTGGCTAATTTTTTAAAGCCGCTGGGAAAGTCTCCTTTTAAAAAAACATCTACCTGCACCACATCATCTAGTTTCTGTAATACTTTTTTTGTGGGCGGTGAAAGGGTGAATCTTTTTTCATTGGTAAAATCTATACGGGTATGATACATTGAAGCCAGCCAGTTGATAGCAACCAGCACAGCAATGGTAATTACAAACCAAAGTTTACTCTTCCATATTTTATTAAACAGTTTGTTCATTTTCGCTCTATTCTTCGCAACACCCTCTCCTTTTAGGAGAGGGATGGGGTGAGGTTA
>JANMWP010000578.1:0-3730 GCA_031394065.1 Chitinophagaceae bacterium | reverse complement strand
TGTTTGAGGAAGCTGGTAAACGGCATTTCCCTTACGATTTTAAAATGAACTTTAATGATACCACCGAAATGTTTTGTTCAGAAGTGGCTTCCTATGCATACCGCACAAACGGTTTGCAGGTTTGGAAATATCCTTCCACTATTTCATCAGCAGGTGTGGTAAATTGGTTGCACGATTTTGGAGTAGAAAATTTTATTACACAAATGCCATCCGATCTGGAATACGATCCACAACTCGCCATCGTGGCCGAATGGCGTGACCCGGAAACTTTATTTAAAGACCATATTGATAATGCAGTGATGGATGCGCTTTTGGAAAAAGCCAATAAAGGCGAAACCATTGATTATAATATCTGGCAACTGCCAATTGTACGTGTTGTAAAGGGTTATTGTATAATTAAAAATCTTTTTGGAAAGATTGGTATGATACCAGAGGGTATGAGTGCTACCAAAGCATTAAAGAACCAAACATTTGTAGCCATGCACGTTGCTGTAAAAAACAAGACCATGCAACTGGCCGATGAATTTATGAAGAAGAATGGCTACCGCCCACCTTACTGGCAACTCATAAAGTTTGCAGAAGCTGTAGCGAATTAATGAGTCTGACGGCTTGAATGGGTCAAGACGGCTCCAAGCCGTCAGACCCATTAGTCCGGATGATAAATACGCTCTGCATTTTTATACACAACAGCTTTATCCAATGTCATTGGTTTTGTTTGTTGTTTTAAATACATTTCCACCTGGTCGTCAAAATGTTTACTGCCTTGTTTTGCACTGGCACCATACATGTTGATGCTTTCAATTTTTGGCAAGCCTTCTTTTTGAAACCGAACAAACATGATCAGCCCATCGCCGCCAATAGATTTTAATTTGCCATTGGGTAAAGGTTCTGTCCATTGTGGTGATAGCTGATCAGGAAGGCCACCGAGTGGCAACTCTTTATCTCCTCTTATCAGTTTTTGAATATCGCCAAGCCTTAAATCAATTGTTCCAAAATGTGATTGCATATACTCGTTTACCTCGATAAATGTTTGTACAGCTTCCTGTTTGGTTATTGCCCTTGGCGGCTGGCCCTGCAATTGTTTTTTCAGGTGCTCGTAGGTTAACAGAAAAATAGCTGCGCCTTTGCTGTCGGCATCACCACGCCTGTCCCAGTTTTTAAAAGTTGTAATTAATGTTGCCAAACCAGGGTATTCATTTTCATTCAATAAAAACATCGAATCTAATTTGTAAGCATACTGCAAAACTGCAGGCAACTGCTTATCAAACTTTATCTGTTTGAATTTTTCGTAACTCAGCTTTTCATTTTGAGGGAACAATTCCAGGAAACGTACACTGCGGTTGAGGTGGTATTCTTCCCAGCCATCGGTTTTGGGGAAAGAAGCCGGTTTTAGATTATCGGCAGCAGCCGTTGCTAAAAAAGAGGAATGATTTGTGTTGAATAAAAATCCGCTTTTGGGATTAATGTATTGCGGTAAATCTTTTTCTTGCCTGAATGATGTCCACAAAGTTTTGGAAGTATTACCGGGCAATGTTCTTTTCCAGTTGTAACCGTTTGTTGCATCTCTTACCGGCATTAAGGCATTGTTTATGTAAAAAATGGTATCGTACCTGTCGGCATACATAATGTTGAACATGCTTAGTTCCTGCCTGTTCAATGCAGCATAAAACTCTGTAAAATTTTTAGCCTTGTTCATCTGGTACCATTGGTCCAGCACACCAATCTTCATGTTGGCACCAAGCCGCATAGAAAAAAAGCCCTGGTCATTTTTCATGGTAGCGCCATATTTACTCCAGTAAACTTTTCTTTTTACATTAATGGGTATGCCTTTTATTTTTAGTTTAATGGTTTTTACTTCCAGGTCAAGCCATTGTCCGTCAAACTTATATTGTAAAGGATTATCGGGGTTCATCTCTAATTGAAATTCATCAAGTCTATCGCAGTAATTTACAGTATGTGCCCAACCCAGGTTTTCGTTAACACCATGTAAAATGCAGGGGCCGCCGGCTAATAAACCACCGGTAATATTTAACCCTTCTTCACTGCACAGGTGTGCTTCGTAAAAAGATTGAGGGCCAATATTTGGCTGGTGTGCATTGATCAGCAGAAAAGCCTCGCCGGTTGTGGTTTTAGATGAACTGATGGCTGCGGAATTGCTGCCTTTTTTATTTAATTCAGGAGCTTCCCATTCGCTGTTGTTAAAAATCCGCATGAGTGCCTGATCGGCTCCGTTAAAAATAGTTAAAGCAAATACGGATGACGAAACATATTCTTTTGCAGTAATCGGAAATATTTTTTTGTGTAGTATTTCTTTGGGATGCTTTTGTGCATATTTATTTAAACCTTGTACATAACCATCAATCAATTTTAAAAAAGCGGGTGTAAGGGTATTCCATTTTTCTTCGGTTATTTCCCGGCAGCGAAAAAGTGCAAATGCATAATCACCGGCTGCACCTTTTTTGCCCATAACACCGGCCATTAAATTTTTTGCGGGTAATATAACTTCCTGCATACTTTTAAAATCATCTTCAGCCTCTGCCCAGGCCAGTCCATAAGCTACTTCGGCATCTGTTTTGGCAAAAATATGCGGTACGCCAAAGGCATCCCTTACTATATCTATTTTGGCGGGGTTTATTTTTATTTGAGAAAAGCCTGTGTTAAAAAGGAACATACAAAAAGAAAGAAATGAAATTTTTGGCATTTGAGTTGGTGGTTTTTTGTAGAGACTGTTTGCTGATTGCCGAATAAAGATATGCTGTAAAAGAGTCCCGAAAAAATCGGGATGCTACATGGGGTGCATTTAAAAATTGTCGCAAGGGTTGCCAACCTTTAAAAAGTCTATTTCAACTTAAAAGCTCTTTTATGAAGGTTGGCAACCCTTTAATCCGCTGCGACAATTTTAAATGCACCCTGCTACATGCGATGCCTGTACAGTTGTATAAAGTTTAACAGCGGGATGCGAAAAATAATTTGCATAATTCAAAATCTATAACGTACTTTGTATTTCAAAGTGCTTTTTATATGGACAATCAGCAACAACCTTTAGAAGACCTGCAGCACATCAAAAAGATGATGGAACGCAGCAGCCGCTTTATCAGCCTCAGCGGATTGAGCGGTATTGCAGCCGGCATTTGTGCCTTGGCCGGTGCCTGGTTTGCCAGCCAAAAAATTCATTGCTGGGTAAAAGGCGATTGCCAGCTAAGCCTGCTGATAACATCTAATGGTTATGAGCTCATCAATGATCTTTTCTGGATTGCCACCATTACTTTTCTGGCAGCTTTTATTTCGGCTTTTACTTTTACTTATTTGCGCAGCAAAAAAAATGGTACACCCATGTGGGGTACCAGTACCGTGCGTTTATTTTGGAATATGGTAATACCGGTTGCTGTTGGCGGTATTTTTTTAATACGCATGATGCAGATGGGGGAGTACCAGCTGGTGGCACCGGGATGTTTAATATTTTATGGCCTGGCACTGGTTAATGCCAGCAAATATACTTTGGGCGAAGTTCGCTATCTCGGTTACGGACAAATTGTGCTGGGCCTTTTTAATTTGTGGTGGATTGGATACGGATTGCAGTTTTGGGCAATGGGCTTTGGCGTTTTGCATATTGTTTATGGTGTGATGATGTGGTGGAAATACGAACGGAAATAAAACTATTTGCCTGATGAAAAATCCGATTGAAAATCTGAATAAAATTTTTGACAGCCGTATCCGCCTGGGCATTATG
>JANMWP010000553.1:0-4480 GCA_031394065.1 Chitinophagaceae bacterium | reverse complement strand
CATTTTACCAAAGACAAAATGAAAGCACTGTATGGCCTGGCCGAAGAAAAATTTTCGGTGATGAACAACTGCCTCGATCCTTTTTTAGAAAAGCCGCTTCAAAAAGGAAAGCCGGGTTATTTGATGGAGCGTTATGGATTAACACCGGAAAATCAGATTCTGTTAACCGTAAGCCGTATGGCCGATACCGAGCAATACAAGGGCTACGACCGGGTTTTGGAAGCCCTGCCCGGATTGATTGATCAATACCCTAACCTGCGCTACCTGTTGGTAGGTAAATCTGATACGCTGGAAAAACAGCGGTTGGAAGCCATCATCATCAAACTCGGTTTACAGGATCGGGTAATTTTTACCGGCTTTGTACCTGATGAAGAAATGGCCCTGCATTTTAGCCTGGGCAACCTGTTCATCATGCCCAGCGAAAAAGAAGGCTTTGGCATTGTATTTATTGAAGCCATGTTTTACGGGCTGCCGGTTATTGCCGGTAATAAAGATGGCTCTGCAGATGCGCTTTGTAATGGCGAGCTGGGCACCATTGTTGATCCCGATAATATTGCAGAGATTACGGCCGCCATTAAAAAAGTACTGGATGCCCCGCAACAAAATAAACCCGATGCAGATAAATTAATGTACCAGTTTAATTACAGCTGGTATAAAAGAAAGCTGCATAAGTGTTTAGCAAGGGCGTTGGGAGGATGATTACGGAACAAGGAGCAAGGAAGTAGGAAGATAATATCGAACAAGGAACAAGAAATACTGAATAAAGAACAGTGGCTGCTAAAAAAGGCTCCACACTCACAACTCACAACTCACGATTCACTATTTATAACCGATGCTAAAAAAAGATACCAGCAATAGCCCCGAATGGGATCTCGTAATTGCCCCGGGCCGTGCCGAGAAGAATTACTGGAATGACCTCTGGCGCTACCGAGAACTGTTTTATATACTCAGCTGGCGTGATATTAAAGTGCGTTACAAGCAAACCGTATTGGGTGTAGCCTGGAGTGTAATACGGCCGGTACTTACTACTATCATCTTTACAGTATTGTTCAGCCGTATTGCCAAATTAGAAAATCCCGGCGATGCACCTTATGCACTGATGGTATTTGCCGGTATGTTGCCCTGGCAGTTTTTCAGCAATGCACTTAGCGAAAGCAGCGGCAGCCTGGTGGGCAATGCAAACCTTATCACCAAAGTGTATTTCCCCAGGATGATTATACCGGCCAGTTCGGTAATTACCAGTATGGTTGATCTTGGTATTTCTTTTTGTATCATGCTCATTATGTTTGCTATTTATGGGTACATGCCCAGCTGGCATATTGTGTTCTTTCCTTTATTTGTATTGCTTGCCTTTACCTGTGCCTTTGGTATTGGTTTATACCTTACGGCAGTAAATGTAAAGTACCGCGACTTCCGTTATATCATTCCCTTTATTGTGCAGTTTGGTTTATATGTAAGCCCGGTTGGGTTCAATAGTTTTGTTATCAGCGATAAATGGCGCATGTTGTATTCCTTAAACCCGATGGTTGGTGTAATAGATGGATTTAGATGGTGCTTGCTGGGCGATCCCATGCACTGGCGCTCTTTTATTGTTTCGGTATTCATGACCATTGGGTTTTTATGGGTGGGTATTTATTATTTCAGGAAGATGGAAAGGACTTTTGCGGATAATATATAATTGTACTTTACCAGGAAAAAAATATTGTGTAAATCAGCAACTGGTTTTTATTTCACTTCGTGAAAAAATTCAATAACCACAAAGACACAAAGGGTCATTCTTCGAATGACTTTTGCTGCCTGAAATGCTAAGTCACATCTTGTTTTAGTGAGCTGATTGATTTCTATAAAATGCTGTAGCATTTTCCTTTGTGTCTTAGTGCCTTCGTGGCTATTGTATTTTACCAACGGCAAAAGCATAATTAAAATAAAACCATGTCCAACCCAATAATAGAAGTTAACAATCTTTCCAAAAGTTACACCATCTCACACGAACCTGTCCCGATTTTTTCGGGAGGCAGGGAACGCTATACAGCCTTACGTGATGTAATGGCGCAAAAGGCAAAAACGATATTGAAATCCTTAACTTTAATCTTCATACCAGCATTGTAAAAAATGGAATTAATTAAATTTGAAGAAGTAGAAGCTAAAATAATTACGATTCGTCAATTGCAGGTAATAATTGACAGTGATATAGCAGATTTGTATGGCGTAGAAACCAGGGATATTAATAAGTCTGTAAAAAATAACCCGGATAAGTTTCCTGAAGGTTACCTGCTTGAATTAACTAAAGATGAAAAAAGGGAACTGGTGGAAAATTTCCACCGGTTCAATAAATTAAAGCATTCCACAGCAGTTCCAAAATGCTTTACCGAAAAAGGCCTGTATATGCTTGCTACCATATTAAAAAGTACCAGGGCAACTGCAACCACATTATCTGTCATAGAAACATTTTCCCGTTTCAGGGAGTTGGGCAGAAATATAAAAAAACTGGAAACTATTAAGACAGAAGAGCAAAAGCAACCTGTTATGCAAAGAAGCGGTGAGATCATCACTGAGATTTTTGAAAATGATTTGTCATTAACCGGTACTGAAACAAGTTTTGAAATAAATTTTGCTGTATTAAAATTTAAACACACTATTAAAAAAGGCAAAAAGTAAATTCATTAAAATGCCTCAACCTTAGCCTTAACCTTACTCATGTCCAATTCAATAATAGAAGTTAACAATTTAAGCAAAAGCTACACCATCTCCCACGAAGGCAGGGAACGCTATACTGCATTGCGTGATGTGGTGGCGCAGAAGGCGAAGAAGATATTTTCTTTTCGGGGACAGGAAGCAATAAGTACAATTATCAAAAACGGCCGCAGCATATAAATTGAAAGAAAATTTACATACTGAATTTAAAAGTAGTTTTAACGATACTGTAATTGAGACACTGGTAGCATTTGCAAATACCAGTGGCGGTAAGGTATTGGTAGGTGTTGATAATGAAGGTGTGCCGTTGAAAAATTTTATGATTGGCGATGAAACTGTTCAACAATGGTTAAATGAAATAAAAAACAAAACGCAGCCGGCACTCATTCCCGATGCTGCATACATTGACCTGGCAGGAGGTAAAGTGGTGGAATTGTTTGTGAAAGAATTTCCAATAAAGCCGGTATCTTTTAAAGGCAGGTATTACAAAAGGGTAAAGAACAGCAATCACCAGTTAAGCCTTACAGAAATTGCTGATCTGCATTTAAAAACTTTTAACAGCAGTTGGGATAATTATACCACCAATGATTATACAGCAGCAGATATTTCATTAGATAAAGTGGAGGCATTTATAGAAACCGGCAATAAACTCCGGGAAATAAAAATAGCAGATGATCCGTTGCTGGTGCTCAATAAATTTGAGCTGCTGAAAGAAAACAGGATATCAAATGCCTGTCACCTGTTGTTTGCCAAAAATGAGGTATTTAAAGCTACCATTGAACTGGGCAGGTTTTCGGCTCCTGCGCTTATCAAGGATGCGCTAACACTTCGTAAAGACCTGTTTACCGAAATTGAAGAAGTTTTTAATTTTATTAAGAAGCATATTAATAAGGAATATGTTATTACCGGTAATCTGCAAAGGGAAGAACGCTGGCAGTATCCATTGGATGCACTGCGTGAAATTATTGTAAATATGATTGTACACAGAGATTACATGCATCATGGCGACTCCTCAGTTAAGATATATGATAACAGTATTGAGTTTTTTAACCCCGGCGGTTTACCGGATGCAATCAGCATCAGGCAGTTATTAGATGGCAACTATGTTTCTCAAACACGTAATAAAAAACTGGCGGCCATGTTTAAAGAAGCCGGTGTAATAGAGAAATATGGTTCGGGTATTAAAAGAATACAGCAGCAATTTATAGCCCACAACCTGCAGCCACCAGTATTTGAAAATTTTCAGCATGGTTTCAGGGTTGTGGTATCTGCAAATGAACACAAGGTCGTAGAAAAGGTCGTAGAAAAGGTCGTAGAAACATTGAGTGCAAACCAGCAAATGATTCTCGAATTCATTAAAAAAAATCCTTTCATCTCTGCAAAAAACCTTTCCGGCGAAATAGGAATTTCGCAAAGAAAAATACAGGAAAACATACAGAAACTGAAGGAGATAAATAAGTTAAAAAGGATAGGGCCTGATAAAGGCGGGCATTGGGAAATTCTTTAAGGAACTAATGAAAAAAAATGAGTAACCGGAATTGGTATTTACAAAAAATGAATTCCTTTTATCTGCAAAAAAAGTCGGTAAAAAGTCGGTGAAAGGGTCGGTATTAACCAGGAAAAAATAGCTGTAAGCCCTACGCATTACATAATGCTAATTGCATTAACGCACATTCGCCATTCAAAATTCGATATTTAAATTACATGTCCAATTCAATAATAGAAGTTAACAATTTATCTAAAAGCTACACCATCAGTCACGAACCTGTCCCGATGCAATCGGGAG
>JANMWP010000542.1:0-9995 GCA_031394065.1 Chitinophagaceae bacterium | reverse complement strand
TACACATCTGAATTTATACTGGCAAATGTGGTTATTGACGGTAGTACATACCGTTGTATTTTAAAAGATCTGCAGTTTCATAAAGTAACCGATTTGTTACTGCATGTTGATTTTTTAGAGCTTGTTGAAAATAAAAAAGTGATTGCAACCCTGCCACTTCATTACATTGGTGTTCCTGCAGGTGTTAAAGAAGGTGGAAAGCTGGTACTTAAGATGAAAACAGTAAAAGTAAAAACACTTCCAAAATACCTGAAAGAGCACATTGATGTTAATATCGAAAAACTGGAATTGAATGAAAATATCAGGGTTGAAGATATTCCGATGGATAATATGGAAGTATTAAATTCTCCACGTATTCCCATTGCATCTGTAACCATGACCAGACAGTTGAAACAAGAAGAATCTACTGCTCCAAAAGCTGCTGCTGCTGCACCTGCTGCAAAAACCGCTGCTGCACCGGAAGCAAAAAAATAATATACATAATCTGATTAACAGAGCCTTCCTTAACCGGGAAGGCTTTTTTTAATTGGTAACTTAAAGCGATAAAACTTTAATTACCTTTGGCAACTTAAAACCAGCAAAAATGGGAATGGATAAAAATACGGTTATAGGCTTTGTTTTGATTGGGGCATTATTAATAGCGATGTTTGTAATTAACAGCCGAAGTAACCAGGCATATATGACCGAAAAGAAACGGGTAGAGGATTCAATTGCTGCTGCAAAACCAAAAGTTGATCCTGTACTTGCAATAAAAGATTCGCTGATAAAAGATTCTTTAGTGGCTTCAAAACAAAAATTATCTCAAGTCTTTATTACGGAAACATCAAAAGAAGAGGTGCTGGATACGTTGGAAAACAACCTGATAAAAATTGTATTTACCAATAAGGGAGGCCAGCCTAAAATTGTTGAATTAAAAAACTATAAAAAATTTGATGGTAAGCCATTGATATTGGCTGATGGTAAATTTAATAAACTGTCGTATGTTATTAATGTTGGAGGCAATGACACCCGGCCAACGACCGACATTGCTTTTGTAAGCAGTAAAAAAACTGTAAATGCCGATAAATCGCAAAGCATATCTTTTATATTAAAAGATTCAACTGGTAAAGAAATTACGCACCAATACATATTGCCAGTCGATAGTTACCAGGTTGATTTTAATTTATCAATGAATGGAGCAGATAAATGGGTATCACAAAATACAATCAATTTACAATGGCAAACTGAAACTCCGCAGGTAGAGAAAGATATTAAATACGAAAGGCAACAAAGCCAGATTTGTTATTTAAAAGAAGGAAGTTATGATTTTGAACATTTAGGATCGGGGGATGAGAAAAAATTTGACAAGCAGATTGATTGGCTTGCGCTGAAACAACAGTTTTTTGTATCGGCAATTTCAGCAAAACAAAAATTTAAAAGTGCCTTTGTAAAATGGGTTGTACCAGCCGATTCATTGCATATTATTTCGCAAACCACGGCCGATTGTAACATACAACTTCCGGCAACTGCAAATACAACAGTTTCTATGCAATTATATTATGGGCCAAGTGATTATCATGAATTAAGCAAGTATAATAACCAGATGGAAAACATTGTGCCTTACGGCAGCGGTGTATTTGCTTTTGTAAAATACATCAACCGTCATTTTTTACTACCGGTTTTTGATTTTTTAAGAAATAATATAGCCAGCATGGGGCTGGTAATTTTATTACTAACCCTTTTAATCCGTTTAATTACTTCTCCCATTTTATATAAGAGTTATTTAAGTGGTGCAAAAATGAAAGCCCTTAAACCTGAAATTGACAGGTTAAAGCAAAAGCATGGAGATGATAAACAGGCGTTCAGTATGGATCAGATGAAACTCTGGAAATCGGCAGGGGTAAGTCCGCTTGGTGGATGCTTGCCGGCATTACTACAGATTCCCATTTTTATGTCATTGTATTATTTCTTTCAATCCAATATTTCGCTAAGAGGCCAAAATTTTTTATGGGCAAAAGATCTTGCAGCTTATGACTCTATTGCTACTTTGCCTTTTTCTATTCCTTTTTATGGAGATCATGTAAGTTTATTTACAATTACTGCAACACTTACCAGTTTAATAATTTCGGTTTACAGCATGAGTAACATGCAAGATAATAGTAACCCGGTAATGAAATACATGCCTTACATTTTTCCTGTTTTATTGTTGGGGGTTTTTAACAATTTACCTTCGGCATTAACCTGGTATTATACCGTATCTAATACCATCACATTAATCTTGCAGATTGTAATACAGAAATATATTATTAATCACGAAAAGATACTCGCTCAGATTGACGAAAACCGAAAGAAACCGGTAAAACAAAGCAAGTTTCAGGAACGGATGGCGGCCATGCAGGAAAGTAATAAGAAACTGCAGGATTTAAAGAAAAAGTCAAACAAAAATTAGTTTTATAGTTAAATGTTTCACAACCTGCATGCTGTTACAGGCATTGCAGGTTTTTTATTACGCATAACTCAATTCTGGCACGGGATTTTATTATCTTTAAGCAAATAATTAATACAATGAAAAAAGTAAGGGGATTTATGTTGTTAGCGGGTCTTTTTGCAGCCTTTGTTTCTGCAAATGCCCAACGAAATATTGCTGAAGCTACTTTGGTTTATGATATGGTAATTCAAAATGGCAATAATACTCAGGCTGGCGACGCCTTGGTAAGCGCAACAACTACCGTTTATTTAAAGGGAAATAACAGCCGTACAGATATGGCCAGTGCATTAGGTAAGGAAGTAACTATATTTAATTCAAAGACAGATAATGCAGTTATTTTAAAAGAATTTAGCGGCCAGAAATTAATGATTACGCTTACCAAAGAAAACTGGATTGCAAAGAATAAAACGTACAGCAATATAAAATTTGAACTTACTAATGAAACTAAAACAATTGCCGGGTATAATACCAAAAAAGCAATTGCCAGGATGGCTGATGGTAAATCATTTGAAGTTTATTATACGCCAGAGCTTGTTCCGGCCAATAAAGAATATGACCTTACATTCAGCGGCCTTCCGGGGCTTGCCATTCAATATGAAATTGAATCGGGTAAAATGAAATTCAAATACACACTTGCTAAAATAAATTATGAGGCAGTACAGGTTTCTTTTTTTGATTTTCCTACATCCGGTTACCGGGTAATGACCTACGAAGAGAATCAAAAGCTGAAAAAAGGAAATTGATAAAATAAAACAGGTACAAAAAAAGCTTGAAATTTCAAGCTTTTTTTAATGCGTTTTGATAATCAGTTTCAAACCGGTATATCCCTGTTTCATTTCAGGAACTGCAAAAACCTGTTTGTGAGGAATGATATAAACCGTATTACCTTTTTGGTAAGTTACTAATGTGTTATTTAAATACGAAGTGCCGATTAGTTGTTGATTTGTCAAAAGACTGCCGGTATATTTTAAACCGGTTTTAAGATTAAGGGCAATTGAATTCCTTAAAGAATTACCACCATTTATATTCAGTGTAATTTTTGATTTGTTCTTTTTTCCAATGCCTTTATCTGCCATAGCACTGAAACCTATGCTGCTGAGCATAAGAACAATCAGTATTATTTTGGCTTTTTTAAACATTGGTTTTAATTTTATTTAACAAATATATTGAAAAATTATTGGTAATTCCATACCATTCATCAATTCTTTTTACATTCTTTTAACGTTTATATTTAAAAATTGTTACAAAAAGTTGATTGTTTCTTCAAAACTTCCTAATTTACAATAACCTACAGCCAATGAGTAAATATCCTTATCGCCAGGACAGAGAAGAATTAAAAGCATTACTCCAGCAATTTGATAACCTCAAAGCAGGCAAATCCAACTCTTTTATTGAAGAAGACTCTTTTGAACGTATTATTGATTATTTTGATGAAAAAGAACAATTAAACCTTGCATTGGAAGCTGCGGCCTATGGAATTGAACAATACCCTTATTCAGCCATGCTGCTATTAAAAAAAGCAGATATATTAATTGCGCTGCGGCATTATAAAGAAGCTTTATTTATACTTGACCAGGCCGAATTGCTGGATAGCAGGGATACCAATCTTTTTATTTTAAAAACGGATGCTTACCTGGCTTTGGATATGCAGCAAAAAGCAGCAGAGGTTTTGGAAGCGGCTCTTCATGATTTTGAAGGAGAAGAAAAACTTGACTTGCTTTTTGAACTGGCAGATGTGTATGATGATTATGAAAATTTTGAAAAAGTCTTCGACTGCCTGAAAATGATACTGGAGCAGGAACCTAATAATGAAGAAGCTTTGTATAAAATCTGTTTTTGGACCGATTTTACAGGCCGTAATGAAGAAGGAATAAGATTACACCAACAAATAATTGAAGAATTTCCTTTTAACGAGCTTGCATGGTTTAACCTTGCTGCAGCTTATCAGGGTTTAAAATTATATGAAAAAGCCATTGATGCCTATGAATATGCCATTGCTATTGACGAAAAATTTGACTTTGCACTGCGTAATATGGGCGACGCTTATATACGCCTGCGCAGGTATAAAGAAGCGGTAGAAGTTTTGGAGCGGGTACTTGAGCTGGCCAGACCCGAAGATGTTATTTACGAAGCCATTGGCCACTGCTACGATAAAATGGGAAACTACGCCCAGGCAAGGTTTAATTATCGAAAGGCCAGTCATTTAAACAGTGAAGACACCCAGTTGAACTATAAGATTGCCTGTACTTACATGAATGAGGGTATTTGGGATAGTGCTATAAAAAATTTGGAAATTGCCATGCGTATTCATCGTATGCAACCCGAGTATAACCTGGCCATGGGCCAATGTTATATGGAGATGAATAAACTGGACGATGCCATTACTTATTTTGGAAATGTAGTACGGGTAAGGCCCAAAAATATTAATGGTTGGTTAGAGTTATTAAAATGCCTTTATAAAGCTGAAATGCTGGAGGAGGCGTTGGAATATGCAGGATTTGCTTTTGAACAAACCGATGGCAAGCCTATTTTTCTTTTTTACAAAAGTGCCTTTTTGTATGCCTTAGGTAAATCGAAGGAGGCATTACTGCATTTAGAAACCGGAATGTCCCGAAATCCGAAATTGATTAAGAAATTTATAGAGATTAATCCTTCTATATTACAGGTACAGCAGGTGGTTGACTTAATTGCCCGCTATAAAAAGCGTAAATCGCTTTAATAAATTTTCTTCTTTAAAATCATGATTTGAATCGTAATCTTTATTGAAGTGCATCGGTTATCTTTGCACTCCTAAATTATTTACAATGAACTTCAATCTTTCTCAAATACCGGAACGTAACCTAAAACCCCGTGATCATGGGATAACCATGGTAATGGATAAGGGCCTCAGTGTGGAAGAAGCCCGGAATTTTATGAACGCTACCCATCCGCATGTTGATGTGGTTAAACTTGGTTTTGGTACATCTTACGTTACACCTAACTTAAAAGAAAAACTGGAAGTTTACCGGTCTTTTGATATGCCCATATATTTTGGCGGAACACTCTTTGAAGCATTTTTGGTCAGAAACCAATTCGAGGATTATATCAATGTTTGTAAAGAGTTTGGGGTTAGTTATATGGAGGTTAGTGATGGTTCAATTGATATACCTCATGCAGAAAAATGCGGATATATTGAAAAACTGTCAAAAATAGGTGTTGTTTTAAGTGAAGTGGGCAGTAAAGATGCAGCACATATCATTCCGCCTTATAAATGGATTGAACTGATGAAGGCAGAGTTGGAATCAGGATCGACCTTTGTAATTGCAGAGGCTAGGGAAGCGGGTAATGTGGGTATTTACAGAGGTACAGGTGAAGTAAGGGAAGGATTGGTACAGGAAATTCTTACACAGATTCCGGAAGAAAAAATTATTTGGGAAGCACCACAAAAAGCACAACAACTTTACTTTTTAGAACTGATTGGTTGTAATGTAAACCTGGGTAATATTGCTCCCAATGAAGTAATTCCTTTAGAAACTATGCGTGTTGGTTTACGTGGCGATACTTTTCATTTATACCTGAATAAAGAAACGGTGTAATGAAAACTTACGGCACAATCGGGTTCCCGTTAACACATTCTTTTTCCAAACAATATTTTACCGAAAAAATTGAAAGAGAAGGAATACCGGATTCGGCATATTATTCTTTCCCATTAAAAAGTATTGATGAATTTCCAGCGTTTCTGAAAAATAATCCTACGCTTAAAGGCCTGGCCGTAACTATTCCCTACAAGGAAAAAGTGCTGAAATTTGTTACTAATTTATCTGAAGAAGTAATGCAGATTGGTGCAGCAAATTGCATTAAAGTAAGCGGAAATGAACTGACAGCCTATAATACAGACATCATTGGGTTTGAAAGATCTTTTGTAAAAAATTTAAAGCCACATCATAAAAAGGCTTTGGTTTTAGGCACAGGCGGGGCTTCAAAAGCAGTTCAATATGTGCTTAAAAAACTGGGTATTGATTTTTTAATTGTTTCCAGAAATGAAAATGCGGGTGAAGGGTTTATTCAATACAATCAAATTACTGCCGACATCATAAACGATTACAACGTAATTGTGAATGCAACACCACTGGGCATGTCGCCTGCAGAAGATACCTGCCCTAACCTGCCATATAATTTATTAACTGCCGGTCATTATTTATTCGACCTGGTGTATAAACCCGCCAAAACATTATTCTTACAAAAAGGGGAGAAGCAGGGTGCCACCATCATTAACGGCTTTGAAATGTTGATCATCCAGGCTGAAGAAAACTGGAAAAGATGGAATGAAGATTAATTTTTACTCTTCTAAAAGAAATTTTAAATTTTCAGGAATGGCAGTTACTTTTTTTGCATCATAATCATAACAAACCATACCTGTTTTTGCATTGGCCAGTAAAATGGTTTCATTATTTCTTTTTGCAAATAGCTGATAATACAGCTCAAAGCCAACCCTGGTTAATTCACCGGCACCAAGTTTTACTTCCACTACATCGCCGTAAAAAGATTCGCTTTTAAATTCAATTGCAAGGTCACTCATGATTAAACCAATGCCTTCAATTTTTAATTCTGTATAATCATATTGTTTTAACCATTGCATCCTGGCTTCATGTATAATGCTTACAAATGCATCATTACCCACGTGGTTGCCATAGTTTATATCAGCAATGCGGATGGGAATAATAAATGTTCCAATAATCTTTCCGGATATTTCAATTTTAATTCTTGCCATATTATTTACTAAAAAAAATGATCAATTTTTCCATTGCTTTTTTGCGGTGGCTGAATTTGTTTTTTTCTGCCATATCCATTTCAGCAAAAGTTTTATCGCTTCCATCCGGTACAAAAACAGGGTCGTATCCAAAACCATGATTGCCTTTTCTTTCCTCGATGATCTTTCCCGGGCAAATGCCTTCAAAAAAATATTCTTTGCCATCCAGTATTAACGATATCACTGTTCTGAATCGGGCTGACCTGTTTGCTGCAGTTTTAAGATTAAATAAAAGCTTATCAATATTATCAGCAAAACTTCTGTCATCACCGGCATACCTGGCGCTTTTTACACCCGGTTCTCCATTTAATGCTTCCACTTCCAGCCCGGTATCTTCACTAAAGCAATTTTGGTTTGTAATATTAAAAATGGTTTTCGATTTTTCGGTGGCATTGGCTTCCAGTGTATCATATGGCTCCGGAATATCAATATCAATACCGGCTTCTTTTAATGTAATAATGTTAAAATTGTTGCCAAGCACCGCCCTTACTTCTTCAACTTTGTTTTGATTATTGGTTGCAAATATGATGGTATCCATTTCTGTTAATAAATTATCAAAGCGAAAAAATATTTTTTAAGCAGTTCCACAATTTCATTTTCTCATCTTTATCTTTTTGTAAAGCAGTTAATGATAATGATGCAAGATAAACCTGGTTATTAAATTGCTGAATTTGATAAAGCGGAAACTGTAGTGGTAATTGCAGTACTTCCGCATCCAAACCAAATAACAAAACTTTTTCGGCTTTCAGTTGTCCGGTAATTTCTGTGTAAGTAAGATCGGGGTTTTTGGCAAAATTTATTAATGCAATATCTGCCATGGTTAATTTGCAGGCGGTTAATATGCCCAATAAAAAATTAAGTTCTTCATCGGGTAAATAAATAGATTCAGCAGCGTTAACCAGTAAGGCAATTTTTTTTTGATTACTTCCCAGGAACCCGATTTTGCCGCCAGGTATATCATCTAAATCTGATTTATTTGGATTTAAGTCATATAAAGATTTACCATACAAAGCTTGTATAATAGCCGGGGGCAGTTGAATATTGTCTAAACTCATGAATAGGTAATTTAAACTCTTGCTTTTTTCGTTTCTTTGCCGTAAAATTAAGGATTATGATTGCAGCCGAAAATATTAATATCACCAAAGTTGAGCGCAGTAAACTTCAGGACATTAATCTCGAAAATATTCCTTTTGGAAAATACTTTACCGATCACATGCTGGAAGTGGATTATGAAGACGGCGAATGGAAAAATGCTGAAATAAAACCTTATCAACCTTTATTGTTAGACCCGTCATTAGCCGCTTTGCATTACGGTCAGTCAATTTTTGAAGGAATAAAAGCCTACAAAAATGAGGCAGGTGAAGCTTCTATCTTCAGGCCCATAGATAATTTCAGGCGTTTTAATATTTCTGCCGAAAGGATGCAGATGCCACAGGTACCCGAAGAAATTTTTATGGAAGGCATGCGCATGCTGGTAGAGCTTGATAAAAACTGGATACCACAGCAGGAAGATCATTCTTTATACATCCGTCCGTTTATGTTCAGCAGCGATACTATGATAGGTGTAAAACCAAGTGAGAAGTATAAATTCATGATCATCCTCAGCCCAACTGGCCCTTACTATAATACACCCATGCGTATTTATGTAGAGGAGCATTATGTACGGGCTGTGCCCGGTGGCGTTGGTTATGCAAAAGCTGCCGGTAATTATGGAGGTGCCATGTATGCTACTGCGCAGGCAAAACTTAAAGGGTACGACCAGGTTTTATGGACCGACGCTTTTGAACACAAATATGTTCAGGAATGCGGAACTATGAATGTTTTTTTTATAATTGGTAATACGGCCATTACCCCCGACCTAAAGGAAGGAACCATACTGGCTGGTGTTACAAGGGATAGTACCATGGTAATGTTGAGGGATATGGGTTTTAATGTGGAAGAACGGCATTTAAGTATTGACGATGTTATTTCGGCTTACAAAGCCGGAATTTTATATGAGGTTTTTGGTACAGGTACGGCGGCTACCATATCTATGATAAAAGAACTGCGTTACAAGGATTTTGTGATGGAGTTTGATATAGAAAGCTGGAAAACAGCACCGGAAGTAAAAAACCGGTTAAATGCAATCCGGTATGGCCAGGCACCTGATAACCATGGCTGGATGCATAAAATATAACAGCTAAACAGGATAAATAATACCAAAACTGCCTTCAAACGCAGCTTTTTGAACGAATGTTAATAAAATTTGATTTTTTTTAGGTTTATGTTTCCAAAATCAAATCATAAATCCTACCTTTGCCGTCCGAAAATTAAAAGCACATAATGCCTACAATTCAACAGTTAGTAAGAAAAGGAAGAGAAGTAATTAAAGCCAAAAGCAAATCAAGGGCTTTGGATAGTTGTCCGCAGCGCCGTGGTGTTTGTACCAGGGTGTACACAACTACGCCTAAAAAGCCAAACTCTGCTTTGCGTAAAGTAGCTAAAGTACGTTTAACCAATAAAATTGAGGTTATCGCCTATATTCCTGGCGAAGGTCACAATTTACAGGAGCACTCAATTGTGTTGATACGTGGCGGAAGGGTAAAAGATTTACCAGGCGTACGTTATCATATTGTACGTGGTAGTTTGGATACTGCCGGTGTTAAAGACCGTAAACAAAGCCGTAGTAAGTACGGAACTAAAAGAGCTAAAAAATAAATTTAACTAATAATGGTCAGCCGAAGGCGTCAGACCAAAATA
>JANMWP010000513.1:0-19910 GCA_031394065.1 Chitinophagaceae bacterium | reverse complement strand
AGAAAAAAGACTGAGCAAAGCCTGGCTTTGCCGGCAGCTGCATGTAAACAGCGGGGCGGCAAACCAGTACATCAGGCAACAATCTATGCATGCGGCACTAATGTGGAAGCTTGGGCAGGTGCTGGAGTTTGATTTTTTTGCATGGCTCTCAAAGGAATTTCCGCTGCAAACAACATCTCAGCAGGAGCAGGACCTGCAGCAGCAGATCACCGACCTTAAAAAAGAAAATGAGTTGTATAAAAATTTACTGACGGGTAAGCTCGGTTAGTAAACGCTGCTTGTGGCAATGAAAAGAAATTTGTACTAACTTTAGTAAAAAGAAAAAAATGAGCTTACAATACCTGCGGGATAATAATGGCAACACAACCGCCGTAGTTGTTCCCATTGAAGAGTGGAACAGGTTTACCGAAAAATACAAAGACCTGGAAGAGCTACCTCAATGGCAAAAAAATATTATTGATCAACGACTCGATCTTATAAAAAACCACCCGGAAGAACTGGTACCATTGGAAGATTTTATGAAAGAACTGGATACTGATGAATCCTTTTAAAACTTATTATATTTTACCTATAGCCCGGGAAGAATTCAGAGAAGCCAGAAAATGGTATGCCTCCAGAAAGGTAAAGGGATTAAGCAACAGGTTTGCAAAAGCTATTAAAGACGCTATTCAACATATACTTAAAAACCCAGGAGTTTATGCTGTACGTTATAAAAATGTACACATTGCTCACACAACAACTTTCCCCTATGCCATTCATTTTTTAGCCGAAAACGAAACCATCATTATTACTGCAATAATTTACGACAGGAGAGACCCATCCATAACACAAAAAAGAGTGTAGGGGTTTCAAATATTACCTGATAATCATTACCGAACCCCGCTCTTCTCTTTTAATACTGCCTTTGTAAGTAAAAGTTGCGGCCCACACATAACTGCCGCCAAGCTGTTTGCCCTTGTATAAACCATCCCATCTTTTAAAAGCATCACGGGTGTAAAAAACCAGCTCGCCATAGCGGTTGTAAACCAGTAACAGGTAACTGCTTACGGCGGCTACATTGCCCAGGGCGCCAAAGTTGGGATTACTGGCATCGCCATTGGGCGTAAATGCATTGGGGAAATATACATCGCCGCAACTGCCGGCAGGCGGTTCCGTAATTTGTACCAATGTTGATGCAGAGCATCCGTTATTATCTGTAACTGTTACTGTGTAGCTACCGGCGGCAAGGTTTATGGCAGTAGCATTATTTTGTGCAGGCACCGTGTTCCAGCTATACATATAAGGTACATTGCCCGCCGTAGCCAAAGCGGTTGCGCTGCCATCGCTTAAACCAAAACAACTTGCATCTTTTTTAATGGTTATGCTGATGGTTGGTGTGGTAGCATTTGCAATAACAACATTAATATTTTCAAAACAGGCTTTGCTGTCGGTAACGGTAACGGTGTAATTGCCCGGTGCCAGTCCGCTGGCTGTTGGGCCATTGCCACCCGATGGAGACCAGGCGTATGTATAGGGTGCAGTGCCCCCGCTTTCTGTTATTGTTGCAGTGCCGGTTGCAAATCCGCAGCCGGGTTGTATAATATTTACGGTATGTGCCAATGCGGCCGGCTCGGTAATTATTGCTGTTGCGGTAGTGGTGCAACTGTTTAATGCATTAACGGTAACAATATAGGAACCTGCTTTTAGCCCTGTTGCTGTTTGGGTGGTTTGCACGGGTGTTGTGTTCCAGCTATAAAAAAACGGTGCGGCTATCGGTGGATTTACATTGGCGATTGCCGACCCGTTATTATCACCAAAGCAATTATTGTTGGTTATTGGATTTGCTGTTACCCCAAGAATATTGATCGTTTTCGTATAAGGTGCCGAAGTTCCATTATCTGGCCCCGATACGATTAAGTTAATTTGATATTGTCCTGGTCCGCTAAAAGTATGTGTTGGGTTTGTAAGGGTAGATATGTTGTTTGGCCCCGAAGCAAGATCTCCAAAATCCCAGTTGCTTGATGGGCAAAGATCTGATGTGTTGTTAAACATTACAGTTGTGCTGTTAATGCACGTGTATGTAAACGATGCATTGTTTGGTGGTGCTTCGCCAATTTCAATATCATCTACTGCAAAACCGTCGTAATTATTACAGGCTGTTCCTGCACCAAAAATAAAACGAAAAATTACATTGGGTGTGCCCGCCAGGCCGGGCATAGTATGTTGGGCATTCACCCAACCGCCGCTGCCATTGCCGCCCAGGCAACTACCTGCTGTAGGTTGTATGTTACCCGACCAGCCATCTCTTACAGTAGCAAGCCCATTCATGTTGGTTATGGGTGAAAAATTAAACCAGTTGGTATTTAAGCAATTTGCCGGGTCTGATACCGAGCCCACATTTGTCCATGTTGCTCCAAGGTTAGTAGAGTATTGAAAACCGGCACCATCAAACTTCTGTTCCATCTCCCAAAAAACACTAAAAGAAATGTATGGATGCTGTACTAATGTAAAATCAAAGCAGGGGCTTTGCAGCCAGGATCTTTCTCCGTTATTATATACACTACCTGTAAGTCCGCCAACTATCCAGCATTTGGCACTACCATTTGCTGCGCCGGTAATTACTGGCTTGTTGGGTGTACCCCATGCCCAGTCAGATGCTGTGCCACCGGTTATCCAGTTGCCGTTTGTTGTTTCAAAACCTTCGGTATAGGGAAATACAGTAATGGGCGTTGCGCATTGTGCATTTGATTTTTGCGTTAAGCAAAACATCAATACAAATGAAATAAAAACTCCTGCGGTTCTGTTTAAAAGCAATCTCAAATTCATTAATTAAGCCTGTAAAATTACTTCATTATAACTGTATATACTCAGATGGAAAATATGAATAAATTGTTGCCCGGGGTTATATTATTCTTCGTTCCGCTTCACAATTAAAAACCAATTACTCTCCAATGGCAAATAGCCATACTCGTAACAATAAAAATACGTGTTGCCATTTTTGGCGATGTATTGGTGGGTATGGTATTTAAATTGAAACCCTTTTTCTATCAGTTTATCCCGGTTGGCTTTTGCGGTTGCTTCGCCATCGGGCAGCAGGCTTTCCAGTATGCGGCGGTTTTTACCCAGTGCATTATTTACGTTGCGTATGTTGTTATTGGCGGCACTTTTCAGGTCGTTATTGTAGGCGGCCCGGCAGTAATCATCACAGAATTTTTTGTCGCTGCGGCCTTTTAGCGGCTTTTCGCAAAGCATACAGGTTTTTGTTTCTTTTTGCTGTAACATAGTGCAGGTTTAGGTTTTAGTAATTATTTGTTGCAATACAACCGTTTACATACGGTTATAAAGGTAAGTAAAAGGATAATCTCCGGCTATGGCTTTTTTGCAACCGCATCTTTGCATTGTTAATCGGAACAAAACAACAAAACCGGTTGATTGAAATAAATTAAATAACCGCACGGCTTTTCCTTCGACATTGCTCAGGATTACAGCACGGCACAAATCGAAAAAACATGTACGCATTAAAAAACAAAGTTCAACTGATTGGTAACCTGGGCAACGCACCAGAAGTAAAAACTACCGAAAGCGGTAAAAAACTAGCCCGTTTCAGCGTGGCTACCAACGAAAGTTATCGCAATGCCAATGGCGAAAAAGTAACCGAAACAACCTGGCACAACCTGGTTGCCTGGGGGAAAGTAGCAGATATTGCCGAAAAGTATTTGAACAAGGGTAGCGAGGTTGCAATTGAAGGTAAGCTGATCAACCGCAGCTATACTGATAAGGATGGCAATAAAAAGTACATCACCGAAGTACAGGTGAATGAACTTTTAATGCTGGGAAGCAAATCAGAAGTTTCTGCTTAAGTTTTAAGAACGCCGGTTAACTTTTCAACCGGCGTTCTTTTCTTATTATCTCCTCTTATCTTTATTGCAATGCAAACAATAGAACGCAACGAAATATTCGACTTAGCATACCGCTTTGTAACCGAAACGAATGAAAATATTTTTCTTACAGGAAAGGCCGGTACCGGCAAAACTACTTTTCTGAAATACCTGAAGGAAAATTCTACAAAAAATATTGTGGTGGCGGCGCCAACGGGCGTAGCGGCAATCAACGCAGGCGGTGTTACACTGCATAGTTTGTTTCAATTGCCTTTTCATCCGTTTCTCCCCACAAAAAATAATAAAGAAGAGTTGCTGGCAAAAATCAGGTTTAACAAACAACGCCTGCTGTTATTACGCAAGCTGGAATTATTGGTGATTGATGAAATAAGCATGGTTCGTTGTGATGTGATGGATGCTATTGATACCATTTTAAAACACGCCAGAAGAAATTATCATCTGCCATTTGGCGGCGTGCAATTATTATGCATCGGCGATCTGCACCAGTTGCCGCCGGTGGCACAAAACCAGGAGTGGAGTATTTTGAAAGAGTTTTACGAATCGCCTTTCTTTTTCGACAGTATGGCTATAAAAGAACAATCGCCTTTATTAATTGAGCTCAATAAAATTTACAGGCAAAAAGAAGAAAGCTTTGTAAAGCTTTTAAACAAAGTACGCAACAACCATATGGATGCCGATGATTTTGAAGATCTGCATCTGCGATACGATCCGTCTTTTCGGCCAGAGAGGGATGAAAAATACATTACGCTCACCTCTCACAACAAACAGGCCGACCAGATTAATGAACAGGAATTATATAAATTAAACACGGCAACATTTAATTACAAAGCTGTTGTTGAAGAAGATTTTCCGGAAAATATGTATCCTGTGGAATTTGAGATGAATTTAAAAGAAGGCGCCCAGGTAATGTTTTTAAAAAACGATCTCATTCAAAAAAGATATTACAATGGTAAAATCGGGGTAATAAAATCACTCACAAAAGATAAAATTATTGTTGATTGCGACGGAGATGAAATTGAGGTAGGAAAAGAAACCTGGCAAAACAGCCGCTACACCCTTAACCGTGCCGATGGAAAACTGGAACAGGAAACGCTTGGCACTTTCACACAATATCCTTTACGCCTTGCCTGGGCCATTACCATACATAAAAGCCAGGGCCTTACTTTTGATAAAGTGATGATTGATGCCGGGGCGGCTTTCAGCAGCGGGCAGGTATATGTGGCACTAAGCCGATGTACCAGCTTAGCCGGTATTATTTTATTAAGTAAGATTGCTCCTTCGGCTATACACAGTAACGAGAATGTAATTAAGGGTCAGCAGTCGCTTGCTTACAAAGGCTCTTTGGCTGATAGGTTTGCGGGTGCCAGGCAATTGTTTACCCAGCAGTTACTGGAAGAGATTTTTTCATTTGGAGAAGTTGGTTCTGCTATTGAGCAATTGGGTTTTCAAATACAACAACACCAGGATAAATTAAATGCAGATGCAAAAACCTGGGTAGAAAATTTCAGACAACATCTTGCTGCAGATAAGGAGGTGGGATTAAAATTCATTGGCCATATTGCACATTTAATGAAAGATGAAGCGGTTATTGAAAACAATAGTAATCTTCAAAAAAGAATTTCAGATGCTGCCAATCATTTTATTCCAAAGCTTGAAATGTATATCCGGGAATTAAAAGCCCATCCTGTAAATACTGAACATAAAGAAACCGCTACGCCTGTAAATGAAAAATTAAATGAACTGGCCCTGGCTTTATACAATTGTAATTTTTATATGCAGTATTGTAAACAGCCTTTTTCTGTCACCGGTTTTTTGCAGCATAAACTAAAATATGTTCTGCCCAGGTTTAGTTTAACCTGTTATGCTGTTGAAACAAAAGAAGCTGTAACGGATTTATCAAATGCTGAACTGTATGATACTTTAAAACGTTGGCGAAATATAATCTGCAAAGAAAACGATCAGCCGATTTATATGGTTGCCAATCAGGCTTCACTACAGGAAATTGCTACTTACTTACCGCTTACAAAAAAAGACCTGATGCAGATAAGTGGTTTTGGAAAAGCCAAAGCAGAAAAATATGGTGATGAGATATTGGAAGCCGTAGAAAGTTTTTGTGAGCGGTACGGCCTTGAAACCAATATGGCTGCAAAAACCGGCAGCCAAAAAAAAGAGAGAAAGTCCAGGAGCGCCGAACCAAAAACAGATACTAAAACTGTTTCTTTTAATTTGTATAAAGAAGGAAAAGATATTTCAACAGTCAGTAAAGAAAGAAATTTATCCATTAGTACCATTGAGGGGCATCTGGCATATTTTGTTGGCACAGGCGAAATTGATATCAATGACCTGGTAAATAAAGAAAAACAAAAGCTGGTGAAAGAAGCTGTCGCAGTTCATGGATTACTCAGCCATAAAACCTTGATAGATAATTTGCCAAAAGGTTTCAGCTATGGTGAGTTAAGAATGGTACTTGCAACACAAAAGCAATAGAAAGATTAATTGGTTTAAAAACAAATCAGCCATAGTTTAATTACTATGGCTGATTTGTAACTATAATTTTTTTTACCGGCTTGTATTTTATTTAGGTACTGCTACCGGAGATGAAAGGAAATTAAATGTGAGTTTTTGAAACCTGGTATTTACTACATCGTCCTGGTAAACCGAAAACTGAATTTTTACTTTTTTCCCTGCCAGATCGGGCATCTCTTTAAATGGGAAGAACAGTTCAAGATTTTTCTTGCCATCCTTATTATAGCTCGCTTTAGAACTTGGCAGCAGTCTCATTTTAATATAAGTTGCGGCCATTTTGTTCCAACTGTAATTTTCATTTGTTGTAGGGATAAAATACAAACCATCTTCGGTAGTTAACCTTGCTACAAAATATACATTTCCTAAAATGGCGCTTGTTTTAATATCAAAGGAAGGGTAAATCAAAATTCCCTTTTTTACATTATCCGTTTTTACTTCGCCATAACCAATATTGCTGATTTCAATTTTAGGTACCGCCAGGGTTGAAACCTTTTTATCTTTAGGATACAAAGCGGTAATTAATTTTTTATCGCCTTCAGACATATTGGTGTTTAAACCAACAGTAAATCTATTAACGGTTTGCCAGGCTTCCACCGGATAGTGCATAATAGACAGGGGATCATAAGATGTACCATTTGTATAAAAAATATCGCTTGCGCCCAGCACATTAAAATCAACCATTTCTTTATCCCAACCCTGGTATTTAGCGTAGTATTTATATACCGTGTCCGTATTCCATTTTATTCCGTTAGGGTAGCTTTGTTCATGAAGCAATCCTAAAGAATGACCAAACTCATGTGTTGTTGTACCCTGCATAGAGTTATAGTTCCATTTTATATTAGGGTCTTTAAAAGCAATTACATCCTGGTATAAATCTCTGTAAGTATAGTTTTTAAAATCGGTTCCTTTGTTTTTAAGGTATTGCAGAAAAGGCCCACCGTTTTTATATTGATCTACATATGCTTTATAATCTATAAAATCCGATGTATCAAGATTAAGCGTTTGTACATACTGAGCAACCTCATTACATCTTATGCCCAGCTGAGAATTATGCCCAAGTTTATCTTCCCGGCTTCCAAGCTTAACCCTGATATTTGTTACGGGTGTATTGTCTGCCACAAACTTAAAAGTGATATTGGCATATTGTTCCCAGGTTTTTGCATAACGCATAATCATATTACGCAACTGCTCGCTGCCAACATTGTCCATAAATTTTACCAGTATTACATCTCCGTTTTCCCATAAAACATCGTTATTTGCTGCGCCTCTCGGTTGAATTGTGTCTATTGCTTCGGGAACCATTAATTTACCCATAAGCGTTGTACACGGTGCTTTTGATGGTTTGGGGCCCATTGGTAATTTTTGGGCATTGGCATTGGCCAAAAATAAAATAACAGCTACCATCAGTAAAAAAAAATTTTTCATATTTTTTTATTTATTTTTTAAAATTAACTCCTGAATGAATATATATTCATACCCTGTGGAGGGTATTTTTTACCGCCAATCGCCATATAACACAAATGCCCCCCAATAGTTTGGATGGCTGAAACGTGGCAATTGACTCAGTTTTATTTGTGCCTGTCTTAATGCTTCGGCTTTTTCCATCGGTACCGGTAACGAAAGGTTTTCGTAAAAATATTGCATTAACAGGCCCGTGGGCTCATCTGCAACTTTCCATAAACTGGCCACAACTGTTTTTACATTACTTACCAGGAAAGAATTAGCCGGCGAAATGTTCCAGCCTTTTACCAACTGTTTACTTACCGCTGTTTGACATGCAGACAGTATTACCATATTACAATCAGTTATTCCTAGGCCCTGAATTTCTCTCATGGTTAATTGCCCGTTATTGCCATTGCTTGTGTCTTTATCTGGTAATAATTTTAAGTACGATTGTGAATAGTCTGATGAATAGTTTAACACGCCATGTGTGGCAAAATGTATGTACTTTTTATTACGCAGGCTTTGCTTGGCCATGCTTTCGGTAGCCCTTGCATCTGCATACACAGTTGAATCTGATCCTAAAATTTTTCCAATTCCTTTTACTTCATCTATATTAAAACTCAATGCAGCATCGGGCACTCCAAATGCGGCAAAAGATTTTAACCCTGTTTTTATAGCAATATCTTTTTCTGTTGAATTAAATACCGACATCTTGTTTGTGTAGAAAATGCTGTGGTCTTCTATCAAAAATTTAAAATTACTGTTGGGCTTTTTTTGTCCGAGGCACTGAAATGGCATATTACTGAAAACGCCGGTAGGAATAATGCATAACTTTTTCTTTCCGTTTATTTTATCCGCAACGGTTGTAATGAGGATATTGTATAACTCACTTGCCATGTCCTTAAATTCAACATTGCCTGAAGATTTGTCTTCATCCATCGGTTCAGATCGTACCGCTAAAGGCCCTGTGCCCGTTTGCTTTGATGTGTTTTTTATCGCTTCTATAAAAGCATTTACTTTAGGGCTCACATCAATAGTCATCGTATCAACCGAAAGTTTTTCTTTTGTTAATGAGAAAATCATTAATGTATTGTTGTTAAGCAGGTACAATAGCACAGCTACATCTTCGGGCAATTTACTTTTGTAATTATTAAATTCATCTGCATTAGACCTGGTGAAGTATACACTTAACTCGGGGTATTTTTCCACAACGTCCTGCAAAAAGTTATTGTAATTGGCTTCCACAATTTCTATCTTTTTCAATGTTTCTTCTTTTGCCAGGCCTTCCTGTTTTTCCATTGTGTTTTCCAACGCCTTTTTAGATTGCTGCAAAGCAAGCAGTTTTTTTAAGGCTTCGTTTTTTTCTTCGTTGTTTGATGAGGCGGATAAAGTGCCTGACAGTTCTTTTATACCTGCAATATTGCTTCTGTTGGCATAAGCCCAGGCTTGGTTGATATTGCCCAGGTTGTAGTAAGAAAACGTGATTTTATTATAGAGATCGGATTTTTTAGGATCGTTATTAAAAATTTTCCGGGCTTCTTCTCCGCCATATAAATTTTCAGAATTTTTATCAAGCATCTCTACAGCCTTTTTAAAATACAGTAACGAGCTGTCAAATTTACTTTGTGCGTAATACAAAAGCCCCAGTTGATAGAAAGGCTCCCATCCCAAAGTAATTTTATATTCTGTAACAATAGCAGCAGCCTTTCTAAAATCATTTTCGGCGTTTTCTGTTTTGCCTTTGTCTTTATTAATTTGCCCGAGGAAAGTTAAAGCTTCAATTGCTTTTTCTTTTTCGCCACTGCTGTTGGCAAATTCTGCTGCGTAAACAAAATAGTCAATTGACTTGTCTGTTTGTTTTGTTTCATAATATAATTTACCCAGGCTAAGCGCCATACCCGATGCAACCCGGTGTAGTTTTTTTTCTTTTGTTATTGGATACACTTCCAGCAATTCTTTTTCTGCTTCGTTGTATTTTTTTAAATAAAACAGATCTTCGGCAATATTACCTTTGGCCAAAAGATAGCTTTCGTTAATAACATCTTTTTTTAGTTGACTTAAAGACAGCTTATGGTATTTAAGTGCATTTGCATAATCGTACTGCGTAAAATATGTTACGCCGATATTTCCCGAAACAACGCTCCTGTTTTCTACAGCCTGCTGATCTATATATAAACTATCAGCTACTAAAAAAGCGTTAATGGATTTACTGTAATTGCCAATACTTTTATAAAGAGTGCCCCTGGATAGCCAGGTGTTAGCCAAACGTAAAATATTGCCCGACCTGTTGAATATTACCAGGGCGCTATCGCTGTTTTTTAACCCTTCGTCAAAGTCGCCGGTAAGGCCATATAAAAAAGATGTTGATTCTAATGTAGATCCCAATGCAATACTGTTATTACTTGCCTGTGCAAGTTTAATGGCTTTGCTTAAAGCTTCTTTTGCTTTTGGAAAATTACCCATTGAGATATTTACCTCGGCAATACTATTAAGCTGCCAGATTACGCTCGATTGGCTAACGGTATCAAAAACCGCTATCGCCCAGTTGTAATAATATAAAGCACTGTCTAATTGAGATTGTGTTTTGTAGCCATAGGCTTTTAAAGAAAGGCATTCGCCATAACTCTGGGCTGTATTTAATTGCTTGCTCAGATCCAGACATGTATTGTATAATTTATTGCCCGCTTCTATATTATTTGTGCGATAAGCCAGGTTTGCCAGAGACTTTGTTGCATCAAAAAGATAAGCTGTGTTTTTAGTGCTTTCGGATAACTGGCTACAGGCTGTAAAATAATTGCGGGCTTTAGCAGAATCCATTTCATACCATGCGTTTCCTAAATTATACAAAGCCTCAACCGTGGTTTTGCTGTTAACGCCTTTTGCCATTTCAAAAAACTCGGCCGCTTTTCTGTTGTTTTCATCGTTATAAAAAACGTTTCCTTTTTTATTATATGTTTCTGCAAGTCCCGAGCTGTCTTTTAACTGCTGATAAAACCTGGCCGCAGAATCATAAGCCAGCAAGGCCTGATTTTTTTGTCCGCTTAATAAATACAGTTCGCCAATACTTTTCCAGGAATGTGCCTGGCCTGAAAAATTATTTGCTTTCTTTCTTAAAACAATAGATTCTTTATGGGCTATTACTGCAGAATCATATTTACCCAGCTCCCAGTAGCAACTTCCTTTTAAAGATTTAGAATAACCGGCATCATTAAAGTTATTAAGTTGTAATAATTTTTGCATGGCCGAATCGGAGTAAGCCATACACTTGTTGTAATTGGCCAATTTATAGTAGCTGTATGCCATGTCATTTTGGGTTTTTGCCCAATTGCTTGTATCATAATTACTCCTGTAAATATATGCGGCGTTGATAAATGACTCCAGGGCAAGAGATGGTTTTCCCTGGTCGTTATTTACACGGCCAATAAAAGCAAAGTAATCTGCATTTCTTGCCAACGATTCAAAACTGTTTATCCCTTTATTTAATTCAATCAGACTGCCATAAGATTTAAGGGCAAGGTCATAATTACCTTCGGCATAATACATGGCCCCTTCGTATTCATATCTTTTTTGCCAATTTGAGTTATAAACAGATTCCAGCAGGGTTGCTTTATAAGCAGTGAGTTTTTTTTCAAATTCCTGTATCAGGCTTTTTGACTTATTAAATTGCAATAACTTATTAAGGCAATATATTTTTTTTGAAATGGCAGCCAGTTCATATTCATGCTGATTTGCCATTACAGCATATTTTATTGCTGAATCGCATTGTGTTACGGCAATATCATACTTATCCTGCTTGTGGTTTATTTCTGCCTGCAGTACCCAGGTAAGCGATTTGCCTCCGGTATCATTAACAGCATAGGCAATCGTTTTTATAAAATCATTATAGGCCGAAGCCTCAGTAAATTTTTCGCTGGCTATCAACTTTTCAACATCCTTAATAAATGAAACACAATGGTAATCTTCAATAATGTTTTTTTTATAAAGAGGAAGAAGTTTTAAAAACTGTGCCTTGTTTTTATAAATTAGAAACAGTGCTTTTTTTACTTCGCCGGGGTTGTATGGGGCATTGTTTAAACCCCAGGTAACAAAGGTTTCATTTAGTTTAAAATTTTTGCCTCTGTAGTTATCAGGATTATCAGTTACATAAAGCAAATAACTTTCAATATCTTCCTTTGTTGCATCCCTGAGCATTTCCAGGTATGTTTTTCCGATATACCGGCCACCGGTTATTTTTTCATTCACCGCAGTGCGAACATCCTCTCTGTCTTTTAAAAAAGTATATGAATCGTGTAAATCCTTCAGCATTTTGGAATACAGTGTATCTTCTTTCTGCTCATTATCTGTATATAAAATATCTGTAAGTTTATAAAATCTTTCTCTATATAAATCTGAAAAAATTATTTTATTAAATGTCAGTTCTGAAAAAATGCTGCGGTGCTCAACCAGTGGAACATTTATTGTTATTGAAATTAAATCCCCTTCAGTAAGCGTATCTTCTATTTTATTAAGTTTTACCATGGCGGCTATCAGGCTATCAGCCTTTACTATCTTTCCGGTGCCTGCCATATTAAATTTTCTGCTTTGCCCGGCAGCATTTTTTGCGGCTGAATACGTTTGAAAAGCATTTATTAAATTACCTTTTTTAATCCCAAAATCCTGAGCGGCTTCTATAAATACAATCATAGTATCTTTTACCCTGTAAGCATAGTAGATATTGAAATATAGCTCCTTTTCTTCTGTTTTTAATATAGTTTGCGCCGAGGTAAATGCATACATAAAAAGAAAGAAAGCACAAAGGCAATATTTTTTGGCTGGTAAATTCAATTATTAATATTAAGGCTTTTTAATAATAAAGCTAACACTGATTATTCCAATTTCTTCGGATTTTATGCTTGATATGTCGCCCCTTGTTGCAGCCTTCCCCTGCTTTTCATTAAACAAATCATCAAGCACGGTTTGAAAAGACTGCATATTTTCTCTTGTAATCTTTTTTTCAAAAACACTTCTTAAATCCATCGGTTCTTTTGAAACTATTATTTTCAAAAACTCTACCCCAGCAGGACTTCCTTTACTAACCGCCAGCTGTCTCACAACGGGGCTGTTCTTTCCTACAATATAATCGGCCGGTTCTTTTGCCTTGTATGGATACATAATTTCTACATTATTATCAGGATAGATATCCAAAACAGTATAGTAAAGATTTTGATTGCTGTTGTTTCTTATGTGAAGTGCATATCCATCGCCTATTTCCAGCTCTATCCGGGCAGATTTATTGTATTGTTTTGCCGGAACAATTTCTGCAGAAATATATTGGGCCAGTTCTCCACCATCTGGCATGGTGCGTAAATATTTTATCCTTAACTCTTTTTTTATACCGGTTATAAATTGCTTTTTCTGTTCGTCGGATAATGAATCTTTGTTTAAAAGGCTGGCCGACCAAATGGTTTTATTATTTCTATCTGTTAGTGTTGCCAATTTTCCTTCGCCGGCATTTTTTACTTCTAATTGAAAGTCTGCCTTATCAGATAATTTTAAAAAACTATAGGGCTTTATAAATTGTTTAACCTGCTTTTCTAGGGTTTTTGCCGCAACATCGGGTGCAATAAAGCTTAGTTTTAATGCAGCTTCAAGATTACCATAATTTTCATCATCTATCTTTACTTCATACAATTCGTTTTTGTTTAAGGTTTTTTCTGCAAGGCCATAGCTCCTGAAATTTTCAACTCTTTTTATAATTGCATTGGTATAAATTTCTTTACTCTCTGCCTTATATATTTTACAGTGGGTTCCAGTTGCTATATTATCCATCAGGCCCTTGTCAACCATAAATACTGAGTCTTCGGTACCTGAACTTCCTTTATAACCAACCCTGATGTAAACTTTATCTTCTTTTGCTTTATATTTTCCGTTAAAAATTATTTGCTGTCCATTTCCCTCCATCATGGGTATTTGCTCGGGAATAAAAGCCTGCATAGTTGCCCTTATTTTTTCAAATAAAAGCTCGTAGGTATTACCTGCTGTCATTTCATTCAATGCCTTATAAAAAGAATAAGACAAAGAACCCAGCTCTTCATTATTGATGATAACCTGCTTATTTACCTGGTGAGGGGATGAGGCACTTAATACAACCATGTTGGAAACAGAATCGGCAATGGTTTCAAAAAATCCCTCTTTGGCTTCTGCCCCTGCCAGGTTTATGACGGAGTCGAGCGGATTTTCAGGGTCAGCAAAAGGAATAGGTTCGCCTCTTGTTACAGCAAAACTTTCGTCCCGGGTACCGGTGCCGGAGTGACAGGCATCTAAAAGTATCAACAAGCTTCCTGCTGCTCCTAATTTTTTTCTGATGTCTAAAAGTATGGGATACAGATCGTCATCACGCAGGTGATTTTGTCCTTTATAACCAGTGGGACTGTATTTTGCAAGTGCATCATAAGGTAAAAGCGCCTCATCGTAACCATCATCTTCGTCTTTACCCAGCTCAACAGTTTTTTGATCTCTTATTTGCTGGCCATGACAGGAAAAGTGAATGACAACGATATCGTTTTTCGTTGCCTTTTTTGAAAGCTGATTAAGTGCATTTAAAATTCCGGCTTTGGTCGCCTTGCTATTTATTAATGTATCAATGTTTTTTTCTTCAAAGCCGTTTCTGCTTAATGCAGCTTTAATATATTTTACGTCGTTAACAGACGCTATGGGTTTTATTTTGCTAGCCGCAGGGTATTCGCCTATAGCTACAATCAAGGCCAGTTTATTTTGCGAAAGCAAGTTGTTTGCGATAAACAAAGAAAGCAGAAATAAAATATATTTCATCGGCGGCAATACTGGTTGGAATGATTAAATAAGGTTTTAATTGAAGAGGAAAAATAAACCTTGATTGCATAACATACAATACCCAACAGCACCTATTTTGCAAAATTTACCAGTTTGTTTGTTTGGTATCCTCTTAACTACCTTCCAAAATCATCCTGCAGCCTCACAATATCCTCTTCATCACTATGATGTTCAGCATCCGTATGCCGCCATATTTCGGCAACAATGCCCCAGTTTTCCAGCCCAATCAACCTGTGGCGTTCACCTTGTTTAAGCTGTATGATATCGCCAATGTTCAGGTGTGTTGTTTCTTTTTCTTCGTCGGTGTCGCTAGTTACTACGCCTGCTGTGCCGCCAATCAGTTTCCAGATTTCTGCCCGGCGGTGATGATATTGCCAGCTTAATCTTTTTTGCGGAGCTACAACTAAAATTTTGGGGCTGAGTTTGCCTGAAATATTTAATTCATCCTTGGTAAAGTTGGAAAAATAAAGGTTAATGAATTTTTCAGCTTCAGTTTCGTCTATTACAAAAAATCCCCCCCAGGGGCGGGTATTATCCTGCTTGCTTATTTTTATATTTTGAAGATGCAGGTATTCTGTAATATGCTCAAAAACCAATTCTTTTGCCGTGCGGTTTAAAAAATTCAAGCTCATTTTATATTTTTTATCTCCCCATAAAAACCATTAATATTTGCACATCGCTTGGGTTAACTCCTGAAATACGGGAAGCCTGACCTAATGTTCTCGGTTTTATTTTTGTAAATTTCTGACGGGCTTCATTACTCAGCGAAACCAGTTTTTCGTAATTAAAGTTATCAGGAATAATCAAATCTTCTAACTGACTCATTTTAGATACCAGTTCTTTTTCTTTTTCAATATACGTATCGTACTTGATCTGTATTTCAGCCTGCTCCAGCGTTTCGTTATCAAAACCAGCAAGCGCTTCTTTTACTTTTGGAATATGATTGATCATTTTCTTTAGCCCAACCATTGGCCTTAACAGTACCTGAGCGGCTTTTTGTTTACTTAATAACGTAGATGACTGTGCGCTTTCTAAAAACCCGGCAGACTCTTCCGGATCAAGTGTTAGAGCAGCCAATACTGCTTTTACTTTTTCTACATTTTCTCTTTTGGCTTTTACTTTTTCCATTCTTACCTGTGAAGTCAAACCAAGCCGGTAACTTTTTTCTGTTAACCTAAGATCTGCATTATCCTGCCTTAGTAAAGTTCTGAATTCGGCCCGGCTGGTAAACATACGGTAAGGCTCATCTGTTCCTTTATTGATCAGGTCATCAATCAATACGCCTATATAAGCTTCGCTTCTTTTTAAAATTACCGGTTCAAGTTCCTTGGTTTTTTGATGGGCATTAATCCCTGCCATTAATCCCTGGCAGGCAGCTTCCTCATAACCTGTGGTACCGTTAATTTGTCCGGCAAAAAACAGATTGTCAATCAATTTGGTTTCCAGACTAAATTTTAACTGCGTTGGAGGAAAGAAATCGTATTCTATGGCATATCCCGGCCTGAACATTTTGCAGTTTTCGAAGCCTGGTACCAGTTTAAGTGCCTGATACTGAATAGATTCTGGTAACGAAGTAGAAAAACCATTAACATATATCTCTATGGTATTAAAGCCCTCCGGTTCTATAAAAAGCTGATGCCTGTCTCTTTGGGCAAACCTGCTTATTTTATCTTCAATACTTGGGCAATACCTGGGACCTGTTCCTTGTATACGCCCCTGATACATAGGGCTTTGTTCAAAACCGGTTTTTAAAAGTTCGTGTACTTTTTCATTGGTATAGGTAATCCAGCAGCTTTTTTGTTGTTCGGGCTTTATCTTATCAATATTCAGGTAGCTAAACCCTACAATCTCATCATCTCCTTTCTGCTCTTCCATTTTTGAGTAGTCGAGGCTACGGCCATCAATTCTTGGAGGCGTTCCTGTTTTTAGCCTGTCTGTTTCAAATCCTAAAGAAACCAATTGCTCAGTTATGCCGGTTGAGGCTTTTTCGGCCATTCTGCCGCCCCCAAAGTTTTTCTCACCTATATGTATAACGCCATTTAAAAACGTACCATTGGTTAAAACCACCGCTTTTGCCTTTATACCATGCCCCAGGCCCGTAGTAACGCCAGCTACTTTACCGTCTTTAACTAGTAATCCCTGTACAGTATCCTGATAAAAGTCAACATTTGGGGTGTTTTCAAGCATTTCCCTCCAGGTGGCGGCAAATAACATCCTGTCGCTTTGCACCCTCGGGCTCCACATGGCTGGCCCCTTTGACCGGTTCAGCATTCTGAATTGAATCATACTTTTATCTGTAACAATACCGCTGTACCCGCCCATGGCATCTATCTCCCTTACAATCTGCCCTTTTGCAATGCCGCCCATGGCAGGATTACAACTCATTTGTGCAATGGTTTGCAAATTCATGGTTACCAGCAAAACCCTGCTGCCCAAATTTGCGGCAGCGGCGGCCGCTTCGCAACCTGCATGGCCGGCACCCACTACTATAATATCGTAATCCTGAAACATTGGGCAAAGGTAAGTAAACGGTATTTGTACACTATAAGGAATCTGTTTTTTCACGTGGAACTATAGATACTATAATTTTATATGCTATGATTGTGTTCCACGTGAAAATGGGCTTTGGGCTTTATTTAAAATATAGCTTTAGGTATTTCTCCTCCATAGACCTCATTATCAATTTATCTTCCTTTTTCTTATCCCTATATCCACAAAGGTGTAAAGCCCCATGAAAAATAACCCTGTGAAGCTCCTCTTTAAAAGAAACGCCTTCCTTTTTTGCATTCTCTTTTATCCGGTCAACACTCATATAAATCTCCCCTTTGGTTTCTGTTTTGGTAGAACTAAGGTCAAAAGTGATTACATCTGTATAAAAATCATGCTGTAGAAAATCGTTATTGATGCCGAGCAGGTGCTTATCCGAACAGAATATATACGACAGGTTGCCAATTTTCTTCTTTTCCCGAACAAACAGGTTTTCAATAAATAGCTTCAAGCGTGTCCGTTCGTTTAAAGCGGGGCTTCTGTCAAAAGAATAAAAATGAACTTTTTGCATAGTTATATTTCTGATATCGAAATTAGATAACAATATTGATTTGATACATTTGTATTAATATAAACGCAATTGAAAAGGATATAATGAAGAAAAGATTATCTGAACTTAAGGTTGGTAAAAATGCAGTTATCCAAGAATTTGAAAATGATGACATTTTTTTAAAGCTGATGGAAATGGGCTGTATTCCGGGTGAGACAATAAAAGTGGATCAAATAGCCCCATTAGGAGATCCGATCTCAATTACCGTGGCCGGGTATCATTTAAGCCTGAGGCTTGATGAGGCTGAAATGATTTGGGTTGAAGAAACGGTTTTGCCCACGTTAAATTGAATCAAATTAAATATACAGATCTCTTCTACAAATGAAAATCGGACTTTACTTTGGCTCCTTTAATCCTGTTCATATTGGGCACTTAATCATTGCAAATCATGCTGTTAATGAAACCGATCTGAACCAAGTCTGGTTTATTGTTTCTCCCCAAAACCCATTTAAACAATCTGCAACATTGCTTAATGAGTATCACCGGCTGCACCTGATTAAGTCGGCCATTGATGGAGAGAATAATTTAAGGGCCAGCAGTGTTGAATTTAATTTGCCGAAACCTTCTTACACTGTTGACACGCTTACCTATTTAAAAGAAAAACACCCTGAACACGAATTTTCTATCCTGATGGGCAGCGATGGATTTCAAAATCTGAATAAATGGAAAAATTTTGAGGTTATTGTAAACAACTATCAGATCTACATTTATAAAAGACTGGGATATGATGTTGTTGAAACACATGGAGCAACTGTACATATCCTGGATGCGCCGTTGCTTGAAATATCGTCTACGCATATTCGTGAGTTAATTAAAAACAAAAGGTCGATCCGTTTTTTAGTGCCCGATAATGTAAAAGAAGAAATTGAGCTTGCCGGATATTACAGAAACTGATTAAAACAGAAAGCCGAGTAAAAGACAAAATAAAACTATAAACGGCGCTGGTATTTTTGAATTGTTTAAAACCAGAAATGTTCCTGAAATAACTGCGATATTAATTATACTTGTTTTACTAAATGAGACAATAGAAACATCCTTTAATAAATACAATGTTGCAGCTATCATAATCCCTACCACTGCAGCATTAATACCTTCCAGCGCTCTGGTTACCACTACATATTTTTTTAAATTTTGCCATACCGGAAAAAAGAAAAGTACCAGCAGGGCGCTGGGCAGAAAAATGGCTATTGACCCGATGATACACCCCAGTAATTGAATTTGTGGCCCTTCCTTTTTTAAAGCTATGCCACCCATAAAAGAAGCAATAGAAAAAACCGGACCTGGTATTGCTCTAACTATTCCGGCTCCGGTTAATAATTCTTCTCTTTCTACTTTTATAATATCTGGATTTTTTTTTACCACTCTTTCTGAGGTTGGCCTTACAACATATTGATCAAGCATTAAAGGAATTAAAACATCACCTCCACCAAATACAAAAGAACCAAAACGGTAAAAATTCTCAAAAAGGTTAAATTGTTTTTTATTCTCCCAGTTTTGTTTTCTTGCTGTTTCACTCAATATTCCTGCTACTGCAAAAATTAAAACAAACAACCAGATATTTGTCCAACGGATTTCTCTTGGTTTAATCACTTCTTTTTCCGGAATACGCCTGCTGCTGAAATTGGTTGCAATACCGCCGCAGATTATTAAAACAGGAATTACCCAGGGGGTTTTAAAAAGAAAGTAAGTTCCTAATAATGAAACAAACATTATTATCTGTGTTATTGTATTTTTTATACTGATTTGGTAAGCTTTAAAAGCAGCATAGGCCAAAAACCCAATTGCCATTGGTTGTATAAACTGAAACAATGTGGGTTTTATATTATTACTTCCAATATCTGCAACCACAAATGACAAGCCCCCCATCAGGGTACAGGCAGGTAAAATCCAAATGAGTAATGTTAAAATAGCCAGCTTTACTCCGCCCCGTTTATAGCCAATAAGGGTAAGGGTTTGTGTAGAAGAGGCACCTGGCAACAACTGGCAAAAGCCATTGTATTCGATCAGTTCTTCCTGAGTTACATCTTTTCTTTGCTGCACAAAGGTTTTCAGCATCATACCCATATGACCTTGCGGGCCGCCAAATGCAGTAATACTGTGCCAAAACACAGCGCGCAAAAAAGGCAGATGGCGCA
>JANMWP010000473.1:0-3861 GCA_031394065.1 Chitinophagaceae bacterium | reverse complement strand
TCAGCAATCTCATCCATCTGAATTCCGCTGTGGCTTTCATCATAAACACAGGTTGTGTTTTTAATTAAAAGTATCTGTGGAGATTCGTGGCATACATCAAAATCTGCTGCAATTTTGTCTGAGAGTGAGCGGTGTTTTATTAAATCAAGAAAATAAAAATCACCTGGTTGCGGTTGTTCATTTCTTTCCAAACGGCTTTTAGCCATGCTGCTGATAGAACAACGGGTACTATGTTTAAAAATTATCTGAGGTTTTAGTTTAGATAATTCCTTTAGCTCGGCAAGCTGCTGTAAACTGTTTAAGTCAATCCAATTCATTAATTCAGTCTCAGGGATTAATGGATAATACCTTCAGACATCGGACAACTTGATCTGCTGCGGCTTGGGCTGCAACTGCTCATCATTGCTGTAACTGCTAACAGTACGATAATAATTAGAAATAATTTTTTCATCATTTTCTTTTGGGGTTAAAAACTTATTATTGCATTAATATTGATGCAAAGATAATTTACCCAACTTAAACGGAGAAATGCAATTTATATTATATAGTTTAACCAAATATTCAGAAAAAGGCAAAAATCAGCTTCAAATTGATTTGTATAACCTCAAAACAACACACAACAAATGTTAAAATTAACCCGCCCCATTGCTTTTATCGATCTGGAAACCACCGGTGTAAGTCTGTCGACCGACCGGATTGTTGAAATCGCCATCATTAAAATTTTGCCGGATGGCAGCCGCCAGGTAAAAAGAAAACTTATTAATCCGGAAATGCCGATTCCCAAAGAATCAAGCGATATACATGGAATTACCGATGAAATGGTAAAAGATGCAAACACTTTTAAACAGGCCGGTAACGAAATAAAAATGTTTATTGAAAATTGCGATATGGGCGGTTATAACAGTAACCGGTTTGATATTCCGATTTTGATGGAAGAATTTTTACGGGCCGGTATGGATGTGGATTTAAGCACCCGAAAGATGGTTGATGTACAACACATATTTTATACCATGGAGCCCCGTACTTTAACTGCCGCCTATAAATTCTTTTGCCAAAAAGAACTGGTTAATGCACACAGTGCAGAGGCTGATGTTGATGCCACTATTGAAGTGTTTATGGCACAACTGGATAAATACAAAAACCTGGGCGATTCGGTAGAATCTGTTTTAAGTGTAATTGGCGAAGATAAAATTGTGGATTATGCCCGGCGCTTTGGTTTTAATGACAAAGGCGTTGAAATTTTTAATTTTGGTAAGCATAAAGGCAGAGCCGTTAAAGATGTTTTAAAGGCCGAACCCCAGTATTACGACTGGATGATGAGGGGCGATTTTCCGTTACATACCAAACAAAAACTCACTGAAATACTGAACAGCACCCTGTTAAAGAATAATTAAATAGCTTTTGTAGAAAAGATGTTGATAAGGCATTCCTGTATTTAATGTAAATTTGGGTTTGCCATTTAAGTATGCATATTGGAAAAAATAGTTATCATACCAACCTTTAATGAAAAGGAAAACATTGAAAAGATAATTGATGTTGTAATGAATTTGCAACTTAATTATCATGTGCTTATTGTTGATGACAATTCTCCGGATGGTACAGCCAGCATCATTAAATCATTAATACCTAAATACCCGGGCCAATTATTTTTAGAAGAACGAACCGGTAAATTAGGTTTAGGTACTGCATATATTTATGGATTTAAATGGGCAATTGATAAAGGATATCGTTTTATTTTTGAAATGGATGCCGATTTTTCTCACAACCCAAACGATCTGGAAAGGTTATATACCGCCTGTAAAAATGAAGCCGGTGTTGCAGTAGGATCAAGATATGTAAAAGGCGGTGCTGTGGTAAATTGGCCATCCGACCGTATTTTATTGTCAAAAGGAGCTTCACTGTATACAAGAATTATTACCTGGATGCCGGTAAAAGACCCTACTGCCGGTTTTGTTTGTTACAGAAAAGAAGTGCTGGAAGCCATTAACCTGGATGGAATTGAATTTGTGGGCTATGCTTTTCAGATTGAAATGAAATTTGCCGCCTGGAAACTTGGTTTTAAAATTGTAGAAGTACCCATTACTTTTATCGACCGTGAATTTGGCGCCAGCAAAATGAATAAAGGCATTATTAAAGAAGGGGTGTTAGGTGTGCTTAAGTTACGCTGGCACAGCCTGTTTAAAAATTACCGTAAACGTGTTACCAATACCGAATATAATAACAAAGTCAGTTTCAACCAGTCTGATGTGATATTGGAAAGTAAATAATAACTCCTCAAATTATTTTTCCTCTTTTTTAAATTTTTACCGGTAGTTTATGTAATGTTTTTTAAAACTGCATCTGTATAACAAAACTATATGTTATGCAGAAAATAATTTTAATAATTGCCGCATTTGCTTTTGCAATGCTTGCTTTTAAAAGTCCCAATTCATTTATTGTAAATGGAAAAGTAACAGACATAGATGGTAACCCTGTGTCTTTTGCATCTATACGAATTAAAGGAACAAATACCGGCGTTTCAGCAGATGCCAATGGTGCTTTTTCTTTAAAAGTAAATAGTGAAAATGATGTACTCATTGTTGACGCTGCATCTTTTAAAACTACGGAAGTACCGGTTGCAACAAGAAGACAATTTAGTATTGTTATGGAAAAAAGAGGCAGCGAATTAAAAGAAGTTGTTGTTACATCAGCATACGGTATCAAGCGAACTGCAAGAAGCACTTCCTCCAGTACACAGCGGTTAAATGCTGATCAATTGAATTATCTATACCAATCAAACGTAAATAATGCTTTGGCTGGTAAAGTAGCAGGGGCGCAGGTAAGAACACAGTCTATAGCAAAAATTGGTGCAGAAACTAAAATAAGATTGCGTGGTGAAAATGGTTTAAACTCCCCAAAAACCACTGACGATTTTGAAAGAGAAGGTTATGACTATATTCTGGAAAATACTTTCTTAAAAGTAAAGGACAATCCGCTTTCAACTTTTTCAATAGATGTGGATGCTGCATCTTACAGCAATATGCGCCGCTTTTTAAAAGATGGGCAATTGCCACCTGCAGGTGCAGTGCGTATTGAAGAGATGATCAACTATTTCAAATACGATTATCCTCAGCCAAAAAACAATGACCCTTTTTCTGTAAATACAGAAATCAGTTCATGTCCCTGGAACCCGGCACATCGTTTGGCATTGGTGGGTTTGCAGGGTAAAATTATTCCAACAGAAAATCTTCCATCAAGCAATATCGTTTTTTTGATTGATGTCTCGGGCTCCATGTCAAGCAGTGATAAATTACCGCTGCTGAAAGAATCGCTTAAATTATTGGTTAACCAGTTACGGGAAAACGACAAAGTAAGTTTGGTTGTTTACGCCGGTAATGCCGGTTTGGTTTTACCGCCAACAAATGGTTTGCAAAAAAATAAAATCAAAGAAGCTATTGATATGCTTGAATCCGGCGGTTCAACAGCAGGAGGTGCCGGTATTGAACTGGCTTATAAAACAGCCACAGATAATTTTGTTGCCGGTGGTAATAACCGGGTAATACTTTGTACCGATGGTGATTTTAATGTGGGTATCAGCAGTGATGCATCATTAGAAAGCCTGATTGAGAAAAAAAGAGAGAGTGGTGTGTTTTTAACCGTGCTTGGATTTGGAACCGGTAATTACCAGGATGCCAAAATGCAGAAACTGGCCGATAAAGGCAATGGCAATCATGCTTATATTGACCAGTTAAGCGAAGCTAAAAAAGTGTTGGTAAGTGAATTTGGCGGCACCTTATTCACCATTGCCAAAGATGTAAAACTGCAGATAGAATTTAACCCCGCTGTGGTGCAGGGATACCGCCTGATTGGTTACGAAAACCG
>JANMWP010000471.1:0-5888 GCA_031394065.1 Chitinophagaceae bacterium | reverse complement strand
TGTTTGCCGGCATCTACATTCAGATAGCGGTTATTGTTTTCTACATCAGCAGTTTTATTAGTATTTACCACCTGCAGGGCTGTAATAGTCGGATCTGTTTTACTGTTGTTTATATCTTCAACAACAGTTTTATTTTCTTTTGGAGTTATTTTTACAACAGCATCATTGTTTCCGGAAACCCTGCTGCTGTTGTTGTTTGAAGGTAATACGTTCAACCTTGTTACTTCGTTACTGCCATCGTTGTTAATATTTTGCAAAGCCGGTTTAGGCAGATTGTTATCCGGCTTTTTATTGGCGCTTTTTTGAACCGTTGTATTTTCTTTTGAAGAAACTGCATTCTGATTATTACTTTTTTCAACGGCTGATTTTATATTTTCCGTTACCTGGTCATAATTATTTTTCTTAGTAGTTGTTAAGGGAACATTTTCTGTTGCTGATTTTTCATCAGGCTGATTTGCTACAGTTGTATTGCCCGAATCGGGGTTGTTTTTTATTTGCCCGGGGGGTGTTTTTTTACTGTTCGCCAACTCTTCAGTACCGGTTTTTGTTGTCTTGTTATTTTTATAAACAGAAACCCCTGTCCAAAGCCCAAAGCCCAGCAATACAGCGGCCGCAGCGGCTCTCCACCATTTAAAACCAACAACCCTGGTATCTTCTTTTCTGTATAAAGACTGTTTATCAGCAAAAACAACAGCGATATCCGGCTGCAGTTTGGTTTGTTGTAAAATATTCCATTCGGTCAGCGCTTTTTTATCTGATGTCAACAAGGAATCAACAGTATTTTTATCGGAAGCGGTCAGTTCATTATCTGCATACAATAAAAAAAATTCCTGCAAAGCAGAAATATCTTCTTCCATAAACAACCAATCTTTTTTATCCAAAACAACATCATCAGCATTAACCACGGTTTGTTGTAATAAAGACAACTCCATCTGCAAATCCGGGTTCTCCTGCACAAATACATCAACAGCTTTCCGCTCCGCTGCAGATAATTCCTTATCTACATACAGTAAAAAAAACGTTTCGTAATTATGTCTCGTAATGTTCATGGTTAATGGTTCATGGTTAATAGTTGATGGCCGCTGTTCTTTCTATGAACAATGAACTATCAACCATCAACTAAATAACGTTTTCCGGGCTCACAATATACTCCCTCAACTGTAATCTTGCCCGGTGCAAATATACTTTTACCTGGCTTTCATTCAGTCCGGTTATCTGTCCAATCTCCTCGTAACTGTATCCCTCATAATCTTTCAGTAAAACTAGGCTGCGTTGTTTTTCATTCAACTTATATAAAGCCTCGTTTAAAATCCTTTTAGTATCATGCTGGGGATCAGTTGCCCCCTTTGCATTTTCTGAAAAACCTTCACGCAGTACAACCCGTTTGTTTTTTCTTATATGATCAATCATTTGATTGTAAGCAATCGTAAACAAATAACTTTTGCTTCTTTCATGCTCTACCTTGCTCCTGTTAATCCACAGTTTTTCAAATGCACCCTGCACTACATCTTTTGCATCCTCATTATGCCTCAGGTTTTTGAGGATAAATCGGTACACATTGTCTGCATACAGGTTTACGCATTCATTATATTCTCTCTCCGTCATACAGTGGTTGGTAGTTAAAGTTACCTCAATAGGTTGTTTTGAGTTTAATACGAAGGTGAAGCATAAAAAGTTACAGCCGAAAGGAAAAAAGTTCAGCCGCTCCCCAACCCCTCCCCTGTAGGGAGGGAACTGGAAGTTGCAATTTTCTAATCCGCTATCTAAAAGTATATTAAAGCATCTTCGCCTCAATCTATAAGATTTCCCTCCCCTCCGGGGAGGATAGGAGGGGCTTTTACCCTAAATTTGTCCTAATCAACCTTAACTATATGAATGAGAAATTTGTCAGCCGCATAGCAACTGAACTTACAGAAATTGAGGCAGCAGGCCTCTCCAAAAAAGAACGCATTATCAGCAGCGAGCAGGGTGCCGAAATTATTGTAAACGGCAAAACTGTTCTTAACTTTTGTGCCAATAATTACTTGGGGCTTTCATCGCACCCGAAGGTTGTAGCAGCCGCTAAAAAATATATTGATTTGCGTGGTTATGGTATGAGCAGCGTACGCTTTATTTGCGGTACGCAGGATATACATAAGGAACTGGAAAAAAAGTTGGCGGATTTTTTAGGTACAGAAGATACCATTTTATATGCCGCCGCTTTTGATGCCAATGGTGGTGTTTTTGAACCCTTGTTTGGTGAAGAAGATGCTATTATTTCTGATACTTTGAATCATGCCTCTATTATTGATGGTGTTCGTTTGTGTAAGGCGCAGCGCTACCGTTACGAGCATAATAATATGGCCGACCTGGAAATGAAACTGGCCGAAACGCAGCACCTGAGGAGCCGCATTATTGTAACCGATGGCAGTTTCAGCATGGATGGCACCATTGCACAATTAGATAAAATTTGCGACCTGGCAGATAAGTATGATGCCATTGTGATGATTGACGAATGCCATAGCAGCGGTTTTTTAGGTAAGACCGGCAGAGGCACACATGAATACCGGAATGTGATGGGCAGAATTGATATTATTACCGGCACTTTGGGTAAAGCACTTGGTGGTGCCAGTGGCGGCTTTACAAGTGGCAGAAAAGAAATTATTGAAATGCTGCGGCAGCGTAGCCGTCCCTATTTATTCAGCAATACCGTAGCACCAAGTATTGTGGGTGCCAGCATTGCTGTGTTGGATATGTTAAGTGAAACAACCGAGTTAAGAGATAAGCTGGAAACCAATACCACTTATTTCAGAACAAAAATGACTGAAGCCGGTTTTGATATAAAACCCGGCGATCATCCTATTGTGCCCATCATGCTGTACGATGCCGTGCTGGCTCAAAACTTTGCTGCCAAACTTTTGGATGAAGGCATTTATGTTATTGGATTTTTCTTTCCGGTGGTAGCCAAAGGCCAGGCAAGAATTCGTGTGCAACTAAGTGCAGCACATAACCAGCGGCATTTAGATAAAGCGATAGAAGCATTTACCAAGACCGGCAAAGAACTAGGCGTATTAAAATAATTTCCGCATGCTAAATTGACTGCAAACGAATACCAAACCTAAACCATTCTATATGAAATATTTTATTTCCAGCTTTACTATTGCTGTATTGTTTTTAAGTATGAGCTGCAATTCTAAAAAACAAAATGCTGCTGGCGATACAGATAAGCTTTTTGCCAATTTTGAAAATGTTTTTTTAGATGCTTATTGGAGCCAATATCCCAGCAGTTCTATTTATGCAGGCTATGGTAAATATTATGACAAACTGGTTATACCCAACAAGGCAGCTTTTGATGGCGCTATTGCTTTTTCCAAATTATGGATCGATTCGTTAAGCAAACTGAATTATGAGCAACTCAGCGATAACAATAAAATAAGTTTCAATATTATTAAAAATCAGCTGGAAAGCGATACCTGGTACACATCCGTTTTTAAAATACAGGAATGGGATGCATCCATCTATAATATAAGCGGCCCCAGCGACTATATTATCAACCAGCCCTATGCTGGTTTGGATGAGCGTCTTAAAATTCTTACAAGCTACCTGGCCCATACCGATGAATATTTTGCTGCGGCCATAAGCAATCTTCATCAGCCAACATTAGAGCATATTAAATTATCAATACTGCAAAACCAGGGCGGGCTTGACGTTTTTGGCACTGCACTTTCCGACTCTATTAAAACATCGCATTTAACCACAGCAGAAAAAGACAGCCTGCAACAAAACATAAACAAAACAGCTGCCGCTATCAACAAATTTGTAAACGAGCTGAAAGCAATTGCTACAGATAAAAATTATGTGTTCAGAAGTTTCAGGATAGGCAAAGAACTATTTACACAAAAATTCAAATACGACCTGGCAACAGACCTCACGCCTGAACAGGTGTATGAAAAAGCGGTTGCCGACAAAAAGTTTTATCACGATAAAATGTTTGTGAACGCAGACAGTCTTTGGTCAAAATACTATACAACAGAAAGCAAACCAAAAGACAGTTTAGAATTAATACAGTTAGTATTGAATAAAATTCAGCTTAACCATGCAAAACCTGCAGATTTTTTTGATTCCATCAACAGTCAGGTTTACCAGTTAAAAAAATTCATTATTGAAAAGAAATTATTCGACTTTGATACCACGCTTACGCCCATAAAAGTGAGGTATATGCCAGTTTATGCCCGTGGCGTTTCTTCTGCCAGCGCCGATTTTTTGCCGCCATATCAAAAACAGGGAACCACTTATTATAATATTGATGACCTGACACTTTATCCACCCGAAAAAGCCGAGAGTGCTTTAAGAGAAGATAATTTTTATGGTTCCCAGATCTTGTCTATACATGAGGCCATACCGGGCCATTGCCTGCAGGGTATCTACAACAATAAAAAATCACCTGATGTTTTGCGTGCTGTTTTTCAAAACGGCGCCATGGTAGAGGGATGGGCTGTTTATGCCGAGGGCATGATGATCGAGAACGGTTGGGGCAACCATGCGCCGGAAATAGAACTGGCGTTGGGCACCTGGCGGCTTCGTGAACTGGCGAATGTTATTATTGATTACGACAATCAATGCCTGAATAAATCGAAAGAAGATATTGCTCATTTTTTAATTAAGGAATGTTTTCAAACTGCGGCGCAGGTTGAAGAAAAATATCACAGGATAACCGTTTCGCAGGTGCAGCTTTGCTCGTATTATACCGGTGCAACTGCCATACAAACACTACGGGATGATTATAAAAAGAAAATGGGCGATAATTACAGTCTAAAAGATTTTCATGAGAAATTTTTAAGCTTTGGCAGCTCGCCGGTAAAATACATTCGTGAAAGAATGTTGCAGTAAAATGCTGCTGCCTCTAATCACAATGCTTTACCTTCGCTTAGGTAAAAGATGATAGAAATTACTGCTGTTGAATGGAGCGTCGCCACTGAAGTTTCATCAGGGAATAAAGGCTGGTAAACAAAAAAAATAAAATGTCGCAACAATCACAAACCTTTATAGCCAAAAGTACGGTAAAAGCTGCCGATCTGGAACACAGGCGTAAGATCAATTTTAATATTGGCAAATACAATGCGGTGGTTCCAAAAGGCAAAGAACAATTTGCCGATGTGCATCTGGCCAGGGAAAGGGCCAAGAATGTGAAGTGGCGTGCCATTGAAACCCTTGACCAGCAACTGGAAGAATTTGAATTGAATTTTACAAAACGTGGCGGCAAAGTTATATGGGCCGAAAACAGTGACCAGGCCATTGAAGAAATTTTAAAGATATGCAGGGAGAAAAACTGCAAATCGCTGGTGAAAAGCAAGAGCATGGTTACCGAAGAAATTCACCTGAATGATGCACTGGAGAAAAATGGTATTGAAAGTATTGAAACCGACCTGGGCGAATATATTCAGCAGCTGGATGGCGAAGCACCTTACCATATTGTAACGCCGGCCATGCATAAAAGCAAGGAAGATGTTGCCAAACTATTTAATAAAAAATTAGGTACATCCATTAATTTAACCCCGGCAGAATTAACATTGGTTGCCCGTAATATTTTACGTGCAAAATATGTGCAGGCCGAGGTTGGCGTTACCGGTGCAAACTTCATCATCAGCGATATTGGCGGCATTGCCGTTACCGAAAATGAAGGCAATGCAAGGTTAAGTTGTGCTTTTCCAAAAACACATATTGTTGTTGTTGGTATCGAAAAAATGATTCCTTCGTTAACCGACCTTGGATTGTTTTGGCCACTGCTTTCTACTTTTGGTACCGGGCAAAAAATTACAGTTTACAATACCATTGTTACCGGCCCCAGGCAGGAAAACGAAACCGATGGACCGGAAGAGATGTATGTTATTTTGTTAGACAACGGACGT
>JANMWP010000391.1:0-9815 GCA_031394065.1 Chitinophagaceae bacterium | reverse complement strand
CCAGCACCAACAATATTGTGGTTCCGCCCGATGATCTTTTTCCTACCATTGCTTTAAGTGATGCTTTCAGCGGAACAATCGGCATCCTTTTTATTATAGCCCTTATATCGGCTTTATTCCCAAGTGTTGACGGTGCTATTACTTCCCTTACTTCCTGTTTTTGTATTGATATTTTAGGGATGAATAAAAAGGAAGGAACAGAAAAAGAAAAGAAAAGGACAAGGCTTAAAGTACATTTTACATTTGCTGTTGTATTTTTTGTGATGGTACTGCTTTTTAAAGCTATTAATGATAAATTAATTATTGATTTTATTTTAAAATTTGCCGGCATTACGTATGGGCCATTGCTTGGTTTATTTTCTTTCGGAATTTTAACCAAACGGCATTTGAATGATAAATTAATCTGGGCGATCTGTATCATTGCCCCATTAATGGCACTGGGTTTGGATGTATTAAGCAGCCCCGACTGGTACGAAAAGAAACTGCATGTTTCACTCGGCTTAAAATCAATTTCAGAAAATATTTTTCATGGATATAAAATCGGGAATGAACTGATCCTGATAAACGGGATATTTACCTTCCTGGGCTTATTGTTAATTTCGGGCAAAGGCGATAAAAAAGCAGATATTTCAATGTAACTTTACACAGTTAGTAAGTGCCATTCTTCATAAATATACAGGTGAGGAATGGCATTTTATCTACATACATGAATAACAATTTTAAACAAACGAAAGCGTTATAAATGGAGCTGATAAACCTTAAAGCAGAACAATATGCAAAGCATTACACAGCTGCTTTGGACGAAGTACTGCAGGAAATAGAAACCCATACCTTAACCAATCATCCACAGGCACAAATGCTTAGCGGGCATGTGCAGGGTAAAGTGCTGGAACTGTTCAGTAAAATGATTACACCCAAAAGAATACTGGAGATTGGAACATTCACGGGTTTCAGTGCTTTATGTCTGGCAAAAGGATTAACAGAAGATGGTAAATTAACTACACTTGAATTAAGAGCCGACGATGCAGCAACTGCAAAAAAATATTTTGCAAAAGCCGGCATGGAATCGAAAATAGATTTGCTTATTGGCGATGCATTGCAGCTCATTCCAACCCTTACTGAAAGCTGGGATCTGGTTTTTATTGATGCCGATAAAGTGAACTATGTTAACTATTACGAATTAACTTTACCATCAGTTAAAAAAGGTGGCTGGTTGCTGGCAGATAATGTGCTTTTTCATGGCGAAGTGCTGGAAGAAAATGTGAAAGGGAAGAATGCCAAAGCTATTCAGGCATTTAATGATTATGTAAAAAATGATGACCGGGTGGAGCAAGCCATGCTTACAATAAGAGACGGGCTCTTATTAATTCAAAAAAAATAAACATGCACAGGATCATTATAACCATATTATTTTTTGTTATTTCTTTAACAACAACTGCACAAAATATTTCTGTGGAGGAGTATATTGAGCAGTTTAAAGGCATTGCCATTAATGAAATGAAGCGTTCCGGCGTACCGGCTTCCATCACTTTGGCACAGGGTATTCTGGAATCTGAAAACGGCAACAGTGAACTGGTAAAAAAATCGAACAACCATTTTGGTATTAAATGCAAAAATACCTGGACCGGCGAAACGGTTACACATGATGATGATGCAAATGGCGAATGTTTCAGAGCATATACCAATGCTGATGAAAGTTACCGGGACCATAGTGATTTTTTAAAAGCCAATCAACGGTATGCTTCTCTTTTTAATCTCGATCCAACAGATTATGCAGGCTGGGCAAGGGGATTAAAAAAAGCCGGTTACGCAACTAATCCAAAATATCCCGATTTATTGGTTAAATATATTGAACAATATAATCTGCAGCAGTATAGCTTAATCGTTTTAAACAAATTACCTGAAACGGAAATTGCAAAAACTGATGAAAGTAAAAATGTTGTGCCTGCTGAAACTATTCCGGCTGAAAAACCGGCAATAAAAGAAAATGTTATGCAGGCAGCTGCCGGGCCGGATAAAATTGTAAGCATTAATAAAACCAAATGTGTTTTTGCCAAAAAAGGAACATCCTTATTATTGGTTGCCAATAAAAATAATATCAGCTTAAGTAAATTAATGGAGTTTAATGATTTAACTGAAGAAGGGATTTTAAGCAAAGACCAAAATATTTACCTGCAAAAAAAATCTAAAACAGGCGAGGATGATTTTTATGTTGTACAACAAGGAGAAACACTGTATGATGTTGCTCAAAAAACCGGCGTTCAGTTAAAATATCTTTTAGAATATAACAATTTAAGTGCAACAGCTAAATTAAATACAAATGCAAAATTAATTTTAAAACCTGGCTTGAAGCATATTGTAAATAATACGGGTGACAGAAAAAATAATGTACACCGGGTTGCTCCAAAAGAAGGTTTGTTTTCAATTGCAAGAACTTATAATGTTACCGTTCAGCAGTTAAGAAAATGGAATAACCTGGATTCAGATAATTTAATAATCGGACAGGAAATAATTGTTTCAAAATAAATAATAAGCAACATGATCATTCAGGTATTGGATAAAAAATTTCAACCTTATATAAAAGCTCAACAGATACAGGAGCAGATTGATAAACTTGCCAGGCAGCTTAATGAAGATTATGCCGGCAAAAAGCCCTTGTTCATTGCAATATTAAATGGCTCCTTTATGTTTGCTTCTGATCTTTTTAAAGAACTTACGATTGAGGCCGAAATATGTTTTATAAAACTGGCATCGTATAAAGGTACCAAGTCAACCGGTAATGTAATTACTTCAATTGGTTTGGATATACCACTTACAAACCGGCATGTAATTATAATTGAGGATATAGTTGATACCGGAAAAACATTAAACGAATTTTTACCACAACTGGTTAATCAGCAACCTGCCAGTTTAAAGATAGCAGCTTTGTTGCATAAGCCGGATGCATTGGTACATCCGCTTAAAATTGATTATATTGGATTTAATGTACCAAACAAATTCCTGTTGGGATTTGGGCTTGATTATGACGGGCTTGGCAGAAATTTAAAAGAAATTTACCAGTTGGTAGAGGATTAAGAGGGCAGCGAAAAGCAATAACTGTATATCTTAGTATCGGTATTATACTTTTGTTATAATCAGCTTGCAATTGAAAAAATGGTTTTTCTATATCCTTTTTTTATTATTGGCCTTTACAGCCAGGGCGCAGTACTATCTCCGGGGTGAAATTAAAGATGAAAAAAACCAGCCATTGCGGAATGCTAAAATTATCCTGCATTCGAACAATCACATTTATTTCTCAGGTACTAGTGGAGGGTTTGGTATTACTACGAATTACTTAATGGATTCACTTACTATAGGTCTCGATGGTTACGAACCCAGGTCAGTAAAAGTAAATTGTGAACAGTGGCAGAATATTATTTTGAAAATCCTGTCATCAAATGTTAGCAGCAACAGGCCAAAACTTATTTCGATTACAAAAAATGCTGAATATACATCCAGGGTAAAATGGTTTGTAGATAATGAAACCTATTTTCAACTGGTAGAAAATGAATATGTCAAAGCAATAAAATTTCCAAATACTGGGTTTTCATTAAATGTAAATAAGGCATCATACAGCAATGTGCGGCGTTTTATAAATATGAAAAGTGCTGTTCCCCCAGATGCAGTTCGTACCGAAGAGTTGGTTAATTATTTTAACCTGCATTACAAAGAACCAAAAACAGGTGATATTTTCCATTTCGAATCGCAACTTACTTCCTGTCCCTGGGATATGGACAAGCAGTTGCTGCTGTTAAATATCAATGCAAAAAAATTAGATCTGAACATGATACCGCCAGGTAATTTTGTTTTTTTAATTGATGTATCGGGCAGTATGGATATGCCTAATCGCCTGCCATTATTGAAAGCAGCTTTTCAAATGTTTGTAAAAAACCTGAGACCGGTTGATACTATTTCTATTGTTACCTATGGCGGCAACGTTGGTATTTGGCTGCAACCAACAGGTGGGGCCGAAAAAGAAAAAATAATAAAATCGATTGAAGAATTATCTGCCAGTGGTGATACGCCTGGCGAAGCGGCAATTATGACTGCCTATGCGCTGGCAAGAAGCACGTACAAAGCGAAAGGGAGTAACCGGGTGATACTTGCTACGGATGGGGATTTTAATGTAGGCCTTACTTCTGAAAAAGCCCTGGAAGATCTGATAACCAAAGAAAGGCAGGGCGGCATTTATCTTACCTGCCTGGGTGTAGGTATGGGAAATTTTAAAGACTCAAAACTGGCCACGTTGGCAAAAAAGGGCAATGGTAATTATGCTTACTTGGATGATATTAAAGAAGCAGAAAAAGTTTTGGTTAAAGAACTGACCCAAACATTTTTTGCCGTGGCTGATGATGTGTTTATGAATATGAAATTTAATGCCGACCTGGTAAAAGAGTATCGCTTAATTGGTTTTGATAACAGAAGGGATGCAGTTGCAGACAGCACTATTGAACTGGAGGGTGGCGAAATAGGAAGCGGTAACAGTGTATTGGCAATATTTGAAATTGTACCGGCAAGTGATAAACTTTTTAAGCAGGAATTATTTTCAAAAGATATAGTTGCCCAAATTGAAATGCGTTACAGCCGTTGTGACGATACAACTCATTTAGTAATGACAAATGCTGCACCGGCAAATTTTACTGATTTTAAAAGTATTGATAAGGACTTACAGTTTGCAATTTCCGTTGCCATGTTTGGACTTAAAGTAAAGCAATCAAAATATATAAAGCATATAGATTGGCAGGATATAGAAAAAATTGCTACAGAATCATACGACCCGGCCAGTTACCTGCAAACAGAATTTTTGCAACTCATAAACAAAGCGCAGGAAATTTACTCGACTAAAAAAAGAAAGAAAAACAAGGATGATTAAGAAAACATCTCTCTTACCTTATCAAAAAATGACTTATCACTCTTATCGGGTTTAGGCTGAAAATTTTCTGATTGCTGTAATTTTTCCAGCATTTCTTTTTCGGGTGATGACACATGTTGCGGAGTCCACACATTTACCTGTATAAGCTGATCTCCTTTTTCATAACTATTTACATTGGGGAAACCTTTACCTTTTAGCCTGAAAATTTTTCCACTTTGTGTGCCTGGTGGTATTTTAATTTTTGCACGGCCATCAATGGTTGGCACTTCAATCTGTGTTCCAAATACTGCATCAGGTATTGAAATGTGCAGATCAAAAGCAACATTTAATCCATCACGGTGTAGTTGCGGATGCGATTCTTCTTCAATCAACACTATCAAATCCCCCGACGATCCGCCACGTTCTCCAGCATTGCCTTTGCCACTCAGGCTTAATTGCATACCCTCCTGTACACCTGCCGGTATATCAATGGTTACTGTCTCTTCGCCATAAATTCTTCCATCTCCTTTGCAGGCAGCACATTTATGTGTAACGGTACTGCCCTCGCCATTACAGGTTGGGCAGGTTGTTACAGTTTGCATCTGTCCTAAAAAAGTATTTTGTACCCTGCGTACCTGTCCGCTGCCACCGCAGGTACTGCAATTTTGAATACTGTTTTTATCTTTGGCACCGCTGCCATTACAGGTATTGCAATGCACATATTTTTTTACCTTGATAGTCTTTTGTGCACCCTTTGCAATCTCCTCGTAATTCAATTTTATTTTTACCCGCAGGTTGCTGCCACGGGTTCCTCTGCTTCTTCCGCCCGAACTTCTTCTGCTGTTACCACCACCAAAAAAACTCCCAAAAGGGCTATCATCACCAAAAATATCGCCAAACTGACTGAAGATATCATCCATATTCATACCGGCACCACCGCCGTAACCACCACCCCGGCCAGGGCTTGATGCCTGATGTCCAAACCGGTCGTATTGGGCACGCTTATCGGTATCACTCAAAATTTCATAGGCTGCAGCTGCTTCTTTAAATTTTTCTTCAGCCGCTTTATCGCCGGGGTTTCTATCCGGATGAAATTGCATGGCAACCTTGCGGTACGCCTTTTTTATTTCATCCTGCGACGAAGATTTGGAGACGCCCAATATTTCGTAAAAATCTCTTTTTGACATTTTTTAATTCTTAGTTTTATAAAAACTACTCTTAATTGCATACGCTAGTTCCCCCTTTAGGGGGCGGAGGGGGTTTTTACTTCCCAACTACAACTTTTGCAAAACGTATTATTTTGTTATTCAGGTAATATCCTTTTTCAATTTCATCAACTACTTTGCCTTTCTGCGTTTCGGGTACTTCTACTTCTGTAATGGCTTCATGCTTTTCAACATCAAATTCGGTATTAATGCTTTCCATGGCAGTTAAACCTCTTGCCTGTAAAGTGGTTCTTAATTTGTTAAACACAAGTTGAACACCTTCTTTCTGCGATGCAAAATCATTGCTTTCAATCAATTGCTTTTCGGCCCTGTCACAATCGTCCATCACACCCAGCATAGATATAATTACATCTTTACCGGCTGTTTGAATAAGCTCAATTCTTTCTTTTGCATTGCGGCGCTTAAAATTGTCGAACTCAGCAAACAGGCGCAGGTATTTATCTTTTTGTTCCTCCAACTCGGCCTGTAATTTTTGCATTACATCCTCTCCCCCCGGATTACTCAAATGAGTGTTACCTGGTACATCTGCATCAGCATTAATGTTCATTTCTTCCTGTTCTGCAGTTATTGCTGTTTTGTCTTCCATACTGTTAATTAAAAAATTGGTTGCGAAGGTACAACAGTCAAACATTTTGCCAATGGCTGTTTTGCAGTCAAATTGGCAATAATTTGCAAATAAGTGCAGCATATACTCCCTAAGTATGACATGGATGTTACCTTTGCGCCATGAAAAGCATTTTTTTAAACAAAAAGATAAGCAGAAGAGTAGAAACCGGGCATCCGTGGATTTTTGGTAATGAAGTGAATACGGGCAAAGCACTGGATGCAGCGGCCAAAGCCGGCGAAATAGTGAATGTGTTTACACACGATAAAAAATTTGTTGGCAAGGGGTATATCAATCCACAATCGCAAATAATGGTAAGGTTACTAACCCGTGATAAGAATGAAACCATTGACGAACAGTTTTTTATTAACCGTATTCAAAAAGCCTGGGATTACAGGAAGAAACTGGGTTACACTGAAAACTGCAGGCTTATTTTTGGCGAAGCCGACGAAATACCTCAACTGATCATTGATAAGTTCAATGATTATTTTGTAGTTCAAACTTTGGCTTTGGGTATTGATGTTTGGAAACCTGCAATAGTTACTGCTTTGGAGCAAATTTTTACTCTTAAAGGGATTTACGAACGCAATGATGTACCGGTTCGGGAATTGGAAGGTATGGAACAAAAGAAAGGTTTTTTATCGGAAGCATTTGACACAAATATTGTTATTACAGAAAACGGCGTAAAGTTTAATGTTGATATTGCCAATGGCCAAAAAACAGGCTTCTTTTTAGATCAGCAGGATAACCGCAGGGCCATACAGCATATTGTTAAAGATGCGGATGTGCTGGGTGCATTTTGTTATACCGGTTCTTTCGAAATATGTGCTGCTCATTACGGAGCAAAATCGGTTTTAGGATTGGATATTTCACAAAATGCCATTGATATGTGCAACAGAAATGCGCTATTGAACGGGCTTGAACAGGTTTGTAAATTTGAATGTGTAAATGCTTTCGATGTTTTAAAAGAATGGTCTAAGGAAGGTAAACAATGGGATGTTGTAATGCTTGACCCACCCTCATTTACCAAAAGCAGGGCCACCATTGATAAAGCAGTTGCCGGTTATAAAGAAATTAATTTAAGGGGAATGAAATTGGTAAAACCCGGTGGTTTTTTGGTAACATCAAGTTGTACAAACCTGGTACAGCCAGAATTGTTTTTAGATATTATACAAATGGCAGCAACCGATGCTAAAAGAAAAATAAGGCAGGTGGTCTTTAATTCGCAATCTGCAGATCATCCCATAATAAGAGGACAGGAAAATACTCACTATCTTAAATTTTTGATAGTGCAGGTGATGTAATGAAAAGCGGTTGATTATTTTACTACCTGAAATTTACCCGAATCAATAATTTTTCCTCCTTTATCACGAAGCTGATAAACATAAATACCACGATAAAAATCATCTAATGGCATCGTTAGCCTGGGTGGCATCTTGGCAAATTCATTAATTCGTTTGCCCATAAAATTATATATCTGAAGCGAAAAGGATTTATCGTAACCATACAGAAATTCAAAATTGATAGCAGTAGTGGCTGGTATTGGATAAGGCTTTATCAGTTTTGCTATAGGTTCGCCCTGGGCAGGGTTCTTATTTTGAGCAAAAGAAGTAAAGTTTAATCCAATCAATAAAATTAGTATGTAGATAATGTTTTTCAACTACGTAAATGTAGGTAAAATCTTTTAATTAAGCAATACATCACCAGCTACTTTTTTTCTGTGGTAAAGTAAATGTGGACAATTCGTATTAAAATAATTAATACATAAAATTATCATAATGTAATATTAGCTATTTAAGTCTAACAATTTTTTATCTATTGCTTCAAAATTTGGAATATCTCTGGCAGTTTCCAGTACTTCTGCATAGCAGATTTTACTTTGCCTGTCAATAATAAAGGCCGATCTTTTACTTACGCCTTTCATATCCAAAATCCAATCGTTATATAAAGAGCCGTATAATGTGGATACTTCTTTATTAAAATCGCTTAGCAATGTAAAATTATAATGTTGATCTTCCTTAAATTTTGCTAAGGTAAAAACCGAATCTACCGATATGCCAATAACCTCGGCATTTGTATTTTGGTAGCGGCTTATATCATCCCTGATGGCACATAATTCTTTGGTGCAAACACCGGTAAATGCCTGAGGAAAGAATAAAAGCAAAACATTTTTTTCTTTAAAATCTGAAAGATTTACCTTGTTTTTAGCGCTGTCGAATAAAGTAAATTCAGGTGCTGCTTGTCCAATTTCTATACGCATAATCAATTTAAATTTTTGTAAATATAGATGTGTGTAAAGAATGTTAACAGGAATTGCTGCGTTTTTGTTTAATTAGCATAATCATATCTAACCCAAAATCAAATATTATGAATAAGTATTTTACAGAGTTTATTGGAACCATGTTTCTGGTTCTAGTAGTGGGTGTTGCTGCTATAGGTGGTGCAGCGGGTAATATGGCCCCATTGGCTATAGGCAGTATTTTAATGGTTATGATTTATGCCGGCGGCCATATTTCAGGCGCACATTATAATCCTGCTGTAACCCTGGCAGTTTTGGTTAGAGGGAAAATTGATATAGGAGATGCCATGACTTATTGGATAGCGCAAATTGGCGGAGCAATGGCTGCATGGGCAATTGCCACTTTTATTTTTGATGTGGAGGGTTCCGACAGCAGTGCCGTTAAATCGGTAGGACAGGGTTTGGGAGCTGAGATACTAGGCACTTTTGCACTTGCTTATGTTGTATTAAATACAGCAACAGCCAAAGGAAACAGTGGAAACAGTTTTTATGGGTTGGCTATTGGATTTACAGTAATGGCATGCGCATTTACTTTTGGCGGATTTTCAGGTGGTGCTTTTAATCCGGCGGTAGCAATAGGAGCCTGTTTAATGAAAGGTTTTGTTTGGACCGATTTATGGATTTACCTGGTAGGTTGCCTGACCGGAGGAGCTCTTGCAGGACTGGTATTTAATTTTAATAATTCAGACGATAAATAAAACAGGCCGATTCCTTATTCAAATATAGTTCAATAAAAAAACCCCTCTGGAAAGAGGGGTCTTATTGTTATCCAAACAATCCATAAAAACAAAAATC
>JANMWP010000297.1:0-4795 GCA_031394065.1 Chitinophagaceae bacterium | reverse complement strand
ATCGTACCGTGTAAAAGGTAAGCTGGATGATTTTAAAGTTGAGAAGATAGCGTTGATACCAATGGGCAAGGGCGATTTTATTTTAACCGTTAATGCGGCCATACGTAAAGGCATTGGCAAAAGAAAAGGCGCAACAATTAAAGTACAATTGGAAATGGATCATGCTCCTATACTGCCACCAACAGAATTACTTGAATGTTTACAGGATGAGCCCGAAGCATTAAAATACTACAACAGCCTGCCGCAGGGCCACCGCAATTATTTTACCAAGTGGATTGAAAGCGCTAAAACAGAACCCACCAAAACAAAACGCATTGCACTGGTGATAAAAACCATGGTACGTAAAATGGATTTTGGTGCTATGTTAAGAGAAGATAGAGATGAACGGAAAATGTTGGGGAGGTGAAACTGTTAATCCGTTAAATTGTTAATTAGTTAATTAGTTAATCCGTAAAACCTATCAGGCTTGCCGGGCAGATACCGCAGCTTGGCAAAACCTTATAGGTTTACATATTCCTAATGTAATAAAATAGTAGTTCCTTTCTGCTGTACTCTTTTTCCGGTATCAATATGGGTGTAGGTGAGTATCCAAACATAGGTTCCTAAATCGGCAGGCTGCCCTTTAAATCTTCCGTTCCATCTTTTTGTCCAGTCACGGGTTTCAAAAACCAACTGCCCTACCCGGTTATACACACGGAACAAAAGATCGGTTGCTTTATATGCATTAAGTGGAAAAAGCTCATCATTAAGCCCGTCGTTATTGGGCGTAAAGGCATTGGGCACGGCAATATAACAACTGCTTGGCACTACTATTTTTTGAATGGCCGTGTCAAAACAACCAAAATTATTTTGCACAATCAACCTGGGGTAAACATCCCGGGTAACCCGTGGCGGAATATAGGATTGCGGCGAAGGATTTTGCAAATTACTCGTTGTTCCATTTCCAAAATCCCAATTCCAGGAAATGATATTACCGGTACTTTTATTTAAAAAAGTAGCAAACTCATTTGGGCAAACAATGGCCGTTGCTTCAAAAGCGGCTTTCACTTCATTATCTAAAAATATTTGAACCGTATCGCTGGTATCACGGCAAATTCCGTTGGATACAATCAGGTAAGTTTTTTTAAGTCCGAAGGAACCATACAATACTGTTGGGTTTTGTTGGCTGCTGCTGCGGGTTCTGTCAAAATTCCATTTCCATAAATTCACTTCATTATTTCCATTGTGAAAATAATTGATGGTATCCCGGTCGCAACCATATTTAACGGCATAACTGAAATCGGCATTAACCGTGTCTTTGGTATTAAAAATAAGGGTGGCTCCGGCCGGCGTTTCCTGTCCGCACTCATCAATAATGGTATTGCCATCGGTACCTGTTTGCAGCATTATCTGGTACGTGCCTTTTGTTCTGATGGGTGCAGATAATGCAGTTGCCAATTTTACTTTTATAATGGGTGTTAATCCATCTGCATTGCAATTACCCGAAGCACTTACAACAGTAACCGGCTCGGAGCCTGCCAGGATTGTTATCTTAAAATCGCTGCCATCGGCTGCAATGCTACTGCATTTAATATTCTTTCTGAACACCAATACAACTTCATCAGGCTTGCAGCCAAGTGGCGAAATACTGTCCATAGGAGTTGGTACAAGCGGATAAACAATCATGGGGATACTTTCATTAACAGGAATACCCCTGTCGCAGTTATCCAGTATGGTATTCCCATCAGATCCATTGCGGATGTTGATGCTGTAAATGCCCGGTGGCAAAGGTGCGTCCAGCGTAAGTATCAGCGAGTCCATATCAAAACTGGTAGTGCAACCAAGTGCCATCGCCGAAATTACATTTGCCAAAGGCGGCGTAATTGTAAACTCCGATCCGCTGGCAGTAAGGCTGCTGCATTTCATTTTTTTATTGAGCTTGATGGTTGCTTGCGTACCATCACAGGCAGCACGGGAACTTTCCAAATGTGGCTCTTTGGGATCCGTAATATTTGCAGTTCCTCCACCAAAAGACAAACCATATCCATTGGGCGTATCAGTAAAATGACTGATGAGTAAAATATAATTGTGTCCGGCAATAAGCGTTGGCATGCTGCTATAAGTATTAACACCCGGGCCATCGCATTCTCTTAAAGATGTTCCCAATGTATTGCTGGTACCAGTTGGCTGAAATTCGGCACTCCAATTAAAAGCTACAATTAAACTGGCATCAGAGAAAACATCATTTGGATTTCGGCCGGTAATGTCAAACAATTCCCAGTCATAATCTTCAGGAGTATTTGGATTGATAAGAAAACCTAAAGTGCCTCCGGTAAAGCAGGTAAACTTATACCAAAAAGGATTTTTATCAGAAAAAGGTCCTCGTGGGCAAGGCGGTGCAGGTATATTAACGCCACCACAAAACGGAACCGTAGTTTGAGCAAATACAGTTGTACCACAAACCGGAAATGCCGTGGATGGGTTTTGGCCAAGCGTGGTACAAACAGGTTGTGCCTTACTGATTATTACTATCGAGAAACAAACAACAAGCAGTACAAGTATCTTTTTAATCATAAGTGCGGTAAAATTATTACAAAGACTCTTTAAATAGCATTTATGCTGCAAGAGTTAATATGGTTTTAACAGGTTTGATGAAAAAGAATGAATAATTACACAATCACCAACAAATTATATGCCTTTACTTTACCTTTCCCTTTATCTCCTGCAACTTCAATAATGCCTCCACTGGTGTAAGCCGGTTTATATCCACAGCCTCCAGTAAATTTCTTATTTCATCAAAAGTTGCAGAGTGTGCATCAAAAATACTGAGCTGCATTTTTGGGGCAGCTAATCTTTTTATATTCTCATCCAGGTTAATTCCTTCGCCACCTTCCCTGCTGTCTTCCAGTTGTTTTAAAATTTCGTTCGCACGGTCAATGAGTTGTGGCGGCATGCCTGCCATACGTGCCACATGAATACCAAAACTATGTACACTGCCGCCCGGCGCCAGTTTGCGCAGGAAGATTATTTTGTTACCAACTTCTTTATTGGTTACATGAAAATTTTTGATGCCGGTAAATTTATTCTCCAGTTCATTCAACTCGTGGTAGTGTGTGGCAAATAATGTTTTGGGTTGATGAACGGAGTTGTGCAAAAATTCTGCAATGCTCCAGGCAATGCTGATACCATCGTAGGTTGATGTGCCACGGCCAATCTCATCCAGCAAAATCAAACTTCGTTGGGTAAGATTGTTGATGATGCTGGCAGTCTCATTCATCTCTACCATAAAAGTACTTTCGCCGCCGCTTAAATTATCGCTTGCTCCTACTCTTGTAAATATTTTATCTGTCAACGGGATTTTTGCATCACTTGCAGGCACAAAACTTCCCATGTGTGCCATCAATGTTATTAGTGCAGTCTGGCGCAAAATAGCGCTCTTACCACTCATGTTGGGCCCGGTTAAAATGATGATCTGCTGCGTTGAAGGATCTAAATAAATATCATTGGCAATATAACTTTCGCCGGCAGGTAAATTTCTTTCTATCACCGGGTGGCGACTGTCTTTTATATCTAAAATAAAATCATCCTGCAACACCGGTTTTTTGTATTTGAATTGCAGGGCGTTGTTGGCAAAGCAACACAGGCAATCCAGTACAGCCATTACATGCCCGTTAACCTGCATTGGTGCAATATAATCCTGCAATTCGTTCAGCAATTCTTCGAAGAGTTGCATTTCAATAGCCAGCATTTTATCTTCGGCACCAACAATTTTTTCTTCGTATTCCTTTAATTCAGGCGTAATATATCTTTCTGCACTAACCAATGTTTGTTTGCGTATCCAGTTCTCCGGCACTTTGGTTTTGTGTGCATGGGTTACTTCAAGATAATACCCAAAAACATTGTTGAAACTTATTTTTAAAGAAGATATACCTGTTGCCAATGCTTCTCTTTGTTGAATTTCAACCAGGTAATCTTTTCCGCCGCTGGCAATTTTACGCAGGGCATCCAGTTCTTCATTAATGCCTGCAGCAATTACATTTCCTTTTGATGCAGCCACCGGCGGATTTTCATTCAGCTCTTTTACAATCTTATCTAAAATATATTTACAGGGGTTTAGCGAATCGCCCAGTCTTTTTAAATATTCATTTGATGAAGCTTCGCAGATATCTTTTATCAACCCTGTTTGCTGCAAACCTTTTGCTATTTGTAAAACCTCCCGTGGGTTTACTTTTTTAAGCGGCACTTTGCTTACTAATCTTTCTACATCACCGGCCTGCTTTATGCATTGCGTTATTTTGTTCCGAAGGTCAACTTCCTTAATTAAAAACTCAACCGTGTTAAGCCGTTCATTTATTTTTGCAATATTATTCAAAGGCAATACCATCCAGCGTTTCAGTAATCTTGCTCCCATAGCGGAAACTGTATTATCCAAAACTTTTAACAACGTATTACTGCCTTCGGCACCGCCAAACAATTCCAGGTTGCGTATAGTAAAACGATCCATCCAAAGATGATCTTCCCTGTCAATTCTTTGTATAGATGTGATGTGGCCTAGGTTGGGATGCTCGGTATCTTTTAAATAATGCAGAATAGCTCCGGCAGCAATAATGCCCATTTGTTGCCCTTCAATACCAAAACCTTTTAAACTGTGCGTACCAAAATGTTTTAATAAACCTTCGGTTGCATAAGCTTTGGCAAAAATCCATTCTTCTAAAGTGTAGGTAAAAAATTTGGTGCCGAATGTTTCTTTAAAATATTTTTGCTGGCTGCGCTGAAAAATAACTTCGGCGGGTTTTAAACTCTGTAATAATTTATC
>JANMWP010000244.1:0-2014 GCA_031394065.1 Chitinophagaceae bacterium | reverse complement strand
CACGGTGCTTTATTGTTTCATAAAGATCATGTTTTCTTTGCACCTGCATTACCATTGGAAGAAGTTTTTGACCCAACGGGTGCAGGCGATACTTTTGCCGGGGGTTTTATTGGCCATTTAGCCAAAACAAAAGACATTAGTTTTGAAAATATGAAGACTGCCATTATTGTGGGTAGTGCCATGGCCAGTTTTTGTGTTGAAAAATTTGGACCCGAAAGACTGAAGGAAATTACGAAGGCAGATATAGATGCAAGATTAACCGAGTTTGTACAACTGGTTAATTTTGATATTGATTTGGTATAACTTTATTTGATACCCAATTTTAAGGATTGCCAGCGTTTAAAAATGCTGGCAATCTTGTTTTAAAAGCTAAGCCCGTATAGCAATCCGTCCTTATCAGATATCAGCCAGATATTTTCATCATCCAGCAAAACACTATTTGGTTGCCATGCTGTAAGATCTGTTAGCCGGACCAGTTTTTTTATTTTATAATTATACTGCAGCAGGTGAGCGCTATACAGCAACCAGATATGCTCATCATCTGCTTTCAGCAATTTAGTATTATAGTCATTAGCAAGGTCTTCCACTAAGGAAGAAACTTCTACTTGCTGTTTCATCTTGAGTTTTTTAGAAATGATGCTGAGTTTATCTCCATTTAATACAACTGTAAAGTTATCCGTGGTTATTATTTCGGGCAAGTCAAAAAAATTAGTTCCAAAAATATCATCCGATAGTTTTCCTTTTATCGCAAGGCCGTCATGTGTAAGAGCAGTAAATGTTTTTACGCAGGGGATATCCTCTACAAAAAGAGCGGCCTTTACTTTACAGGCTGTATCAAGCAAAACGCCATCATAACTTAAAGCCACCCAATTGTTGGCCTCTGCATTAGCCATGATCTTATTTTCAAAATAATAAGGCTGACGGGAGTATCCATGTGCAATAAAACGACTCCAGGCTACAGTATCTTTTTGCAGGTCATAAGCAACAATACAACCATAATTGTAAATGGCTGTACTATAAAGCACCCCGTTTTTAATAAATGGTTTTGTGGCCAGCGGGCCAAATGGAAGCACTTTTATTAATTTTCCGTCTGTCAGGCTGAACTGTGCTGCCTGATGTACTTCTTTTTTAGATATGCCTGCATAAATAATACCGTCCTGTACAAATACCGGTATAGTAGATTTATAATTGGTTTCAACAGACCATTTAAGCGACCCATCTTTTTTGTTATAGGCATAGAGGTGATAGTCATTGGCATTAAAAATGACAAGCCCGTCATGAATAGTTACCGAAGAATAAAAATTGCTCATTTGTTCTTCAGTAAACACCTGTTGAGAGCGGAAGAATTCTTTTTGGGAATAACCTGCGGTTGTAAAAAATAATAAAAGGCTCAATGCAAAAAAATAATTTTTCAGTTGTGTTTTCATCAGTGCGTTTTTTTAAATTGTTTCAAGCGCTATAAAAATAGCGGCCGGTTTTAACCAACCATTCCATATTAAACTATTGCAAGCCCTCTTCTTTTCTATTCCAATAAATCTTAACAAACCATAACTGACCATATCCATGCAGTAAATACCTGCATACAAATCTTTCCGCCATCTTTAACAGCTCTTCCAACTTTTGGTATAGCTGAGTTTTATTTTAAAATTTTTCTTTCGTCCACCAGCTTATATTCCTTTGGTTTAATCTTGCTGATCTCCATTTTATTCCAATCTTTAAAAATGATCTTATCAGCCTGGCCTGCATATTCTATCAAGTAATCGTACTCAGCAAATGTCCGCTGTTTTCTCCCGGTCATTGTAAAGTCGGACTTTCCATTTAGTTTGTACCTGACAGGTTTATTAAGCTTAATCTCTGCTATTTTATGATCATCCCGTTCAGGCACACCAATAGCAAGCGGATTTTCGGAATAGTTCAGGTATAGGTTAAAGCTGTCAGGCTGTTTTTTTTCAATTCTGAAAATCTCAAAAGTCAAAGATCTTGAAAGCCTGTAGTAGCATATTGCTTCATCGTT
>JANMWP010000015.1:0-4744 GCA_031394065.1 Chitinophagaceae bacterium | reverse complement strand
TTTTTTATTTGAATACTTTAAATACAGCAATGCCAAAAGCCCGGCAAATTATTTGCCCGGTCATTACCTGGTTGTAAAATTTAAATTAAGAAAACACAATTGCGGATGTAAACAGCTATACTGCTTTTTCGGGGAGGAGCATTGTTTATGGGATTTACTACTGCTTCGGAAAGAAAGTTATTGGAAAGTGCCTCAACAAAAAAAACATGTGGAACTGCATAGATTAACTGTATAAATTGAAAGCCCGACTCAGTAGTTTTTTGGTCGGTATCGTTTTTAACAAACTTTTCTTCGTGCCTGCAGCATCCATTACCCGTTTCCTCCATCCCACATTTGCTGCATGTTTTAGAAGTATTTTTTATAAGCCCGGAATCAGCCAACTTACCCATACAATAGTGCATATGTAGTGTGGCACCTGCTGAAGTGCTGATATACAGAAAGGCTAATATGGTTAAGAAAAAATTTTTCACCCGACGAAGAAATAAAATATGCTTAGTAAAATGTATGATATAAAGCAATCCGCAATATGATTTCTGTCAGTCTTCCCGGCATTTACAGAAAGCTTATAATGTAAAGTTGGGTTTATTGAAACATATGTTACTTACACAAGTTTGGAAATAAGTTACATAATTCATCTGTTTTAAACTTAAGGACTATAGCAGAAATATGCTTTTGAAGATTCGTTGGAAAAATTGCCCGTTGATAGTTTCCCTGTCATTATAACATGATCAATAGCATAACTCCGCTCATTCCAATCATTAGTGCATCTTCAATAATAGTTATTGTACTCATTGGTAAATTAAACACCGCACCCAAACAGGCACATTTTATTTTACGTTTATTGAATACAGCTTGCAATACTCCAATGATGCTTATCGTCATTATCACAAAAGTAACGGCATTGGTAAGGATAGGATTAAACCCTGTAAGAAATGCAATGCCCAAAGCCAGCTCGGTAAATGCATACACATAACCCCAGCCATTCCATTTTTTTGCTACAATATCATACATGCTGTAGCTTTCGGCAAATCCTTTCAGGTTTAGTAATTTGAAAAATGAGAATACAATGAAAAACCCTGCCATGAAATGATTCATCCAGCGCATCCATTCAAATGCACCGAGCATATACTCAATAAGCAGTGAAAGGCCGGTAATGTAACTAAAGATGAGCAGGACAGGTTTATAGGTTTCTATCCATGATTTTTTTTCTTCCGCTTCAAAAACAGGAGGTATTGTCTGGTGCTGAACAGGTTTTTCTGATAACTTGTATTTTGGATGATCTTGTAATGCAGCCTGCAAATCTGCTGTAGCAATATGTTTGTGCATTTCAATTACAGCTTCTCCTTTGGCCAGATCAACATCCACATTTTTAATGTTATCTACTCCTGATAAAAGGCTTTTCACTTTTGCCTGGCAACTGCTACAGGTCATTCCGCTAATATTATAGGTATGTGTCATAATAATTAATTTATAACACAAAGGTCCTTTAACAATCAAGTAATTCTGTTATAGAATTATGGAAATGATTTATAGTTTTTTGTTTTGCACTTTATCCAGGGCATAGCGGTTGTGGTTGCCCATTTTTTTAAAATGACTGGGAGTTAAACCGGTAACCTTTTTAAACTGTGCAGAAAGATGTGCTACGCTGCTGTATCCAAGTTGATATGAAATTTCACTAAGGTTTAGTTCACCATAAATCAGCCATTCTTTTACTTTCTCAATCTTTTGTAAAATAAAAAATTGTTCAACGGTGATGCCCTCCACTTCGGAAAATAAACGGGAGATATAACTATACTCTTTGTTCAACGCTTTACTTAAAACGGCACTGATGCTGAAATGCTCTTCCAGTTCGCCCGACTGAACTTTTTTAATAAGCAGGTTCTTTATTTTTTCAATCTGCTTTTTCTTTTGATTATCCAGTATTTCAAAACCCAATTCTTTTAACCGGCCGTTCAGTTGTTGTAATTTTTTTTCCGATGCCGGTTTATACAATTCCACTTCACCCATACTTACAATAGCCGGTTGCAGTTTCTGTTTTACCAGTTCCTGTTTAACTACCATTACACAACGGCTGCAAACCATATTTTTTATGTAGAGTTTCATTTTAAACTGTAAGATACTACAGGTTGTTAATTGAATCAAAATCAGAAATGCATAAAAAAGCCCCCGCATTTTGCAAAAGGGCTTTGTACTTTATTGTAGCCTCGCCGGGAATCGAACCTGGATCTGGGGCTTCGGAGGCCCTTATACTATCCATTGTACTACGAGGCCATTTACTTTATTTTCCTAAATGCGAAAAATTACTGCCAAATATTTTTACCGCTATGGCGAGCAATATTACACCAAAAAATTTTCTGATCACTGTCATGCCATTTGGGCCTAAAACTTTTTCAATCCACTTTAAAGATTTAAGCACAACAAATATTACAATACAGTTAATAAGAATACCAATGAAAATATTTACATCAAAATAATTTGCTTTTAAACTCATAATGGTTGTGAGTGTACCTGAACCTGCAATTAAAGGAAAAGCTATGGGCACTACGCTCCCACTTTTGGGGTTACCATCTGTTTTAAAAAACTCAATACCTAAAACCATCTCCAGCCCAATGATAAAAATTACAATACTACCTGCAACTGCAAAGGATTGCACATCCAAACCAAGTATATCCAAAAACTGCTGACCAATAAATAAAAACAGTATCATTAAACCGCCGGATGCGATAGTCGCCTGCAATGACCTTATCTCGCCACCCATTTTAGCACGTAGCGAAGCCAATACCGGAATGTTGCCCACCATATCTATTACAGCAAACAGCGTAAAACTTATAGTGATGATTTCTTTAATTGCTACATTGCCAAATGTCATGAGCTTTTGTTTTAGTTGTACAAAGATAATCAGCTAAAAATAAAATTGGCAGATGCTTTCATTTATATATATGCTTTTCTTTAAACAGCACGTATTCGTTTTGCAGGTAGCGCAAGCAATTAATGCAAAGACAGTCTTCAAACTTTGATTCTACATAAACCCTTTCTTCTACCGATAGCTGTATGGCACTGCATTGGCATAGCATGATACTACCTGCCTTACATTCAAATACAATATTGCAACGGGGGCAATGTTTTTCCTCGTGTTTACACATCGTTAATAAAAATTAGCCGGGAAGACGTAAAAATAAATTTTCCTGATTCAACACTTAACGTCTTCCCGGCTTAGCGGTAAAAAAAATAAACTAAAAGTTCAAATTAACACCTGCCATAAAATTAAACCGGCGGCTGTTATAACCTCTTACTTCCGAATATTTTTCGTCTGTAATATTTTTAAGGTCAACAAAAGCTTTTACGTTTTTGGTAATGCTGTATGTACTGTAAAGATTCCAAACATAGTAAGCCGGCATTTCAATGGGTGCCGCATTATATTTGGGTTCATAACGCTTGCCAATGCTTTGCACACCAATATTCATGTTCCAGTTTTTACAAAGCTCAATACCAACATTTAAATTTATGGTTTGCCTTGGCCTGCGGTACAGGTTAAAAAATGCGGTGTCTTTTGTACCCGTTTTGGTTTCAATCTTTCCATCAAGGTTTACGTAGTTGGCATTAAGTGTTACCTTACCAAAGTCCACACTGGCTTCAAGTTCCAGCCCATTATCTTTTTGTTTATCTGCATTGGCATAATATCCGTAGGGAGGGTTATTGCTGTTCACAAAAACAATATTGTCGGTAATATTCCTGCTGAAATAAACAGCACGGAGGTTCACATTATTTTTATAGTATTGAATCCCGCCTTCAAAACTTAAAGATTTTTCGGGACTAAGTTCACCAACTGCAGGACGATACTCGGAATAAACCTGGTATAAAGAAGGTGCTTTAAAACCCGAGCTTACATTTGCAAAAATCTTTATCGAATTTTTTATTACATAAGATGGATTAAAAGAAAAAGTAAACACATTGCCGTACTTATTAAAATTATTGTATCGGCCACCCAGCTCAACATTAAAGCCGGCTATATCTTTTACTACTATTGAAGTGTAGGCACCAAACTGGTTTACTTTTACACTATCATCCTTTAATGTGGGCGAAGAATATGGAGGATATATACTTCTTGATGTATAACTCTGGCCGGATGAATGATTGCGGTAATCGGCACCAACCAACACATCAATATGTTTTGTTACGGCTATATTGCTATACAGCTCTGCAAAATGAGATTTGCCTGTAAAGTCTCCTTTGCTGTAATAAGAAAAACTTCCCCTGCTGGCTGAATCATCCAAATAAAACCTGTTTACTTTGTTGTAATTATAATTTAAATGTAACATGCTTTTGCCAATAGTATAATCCGCACCAAAACCAACCAGGCTGTTTTTATTTTTGATGGTATAGTCTGCATCATCTTTAAATGGCCCTGCATCTGCATCGGTTTTATAATTGCTTAACTGTGTGTTGGCACGAATGGAGAATTTATCATTTATTTTTTGACTGATGTTTGCACGAAAAACATTTTCATCCATACCGTCTTTATCAAAATTATCTATACCTGTTTGATATTGCGCTGTTGAAAAACCTTTACTGTATAATTTACTGTACTGCACATTGTAGTTCGTGTTCTTAACAGTTCCATTTAAACCAACAGAACCTTTAAAAGTATTATAACTGCCTGCGGCAAGATTGGCCGTTACATTTAGTTTTTTTACGCCCCCTTTTTTGCTGATGATATTGATTACACCCGCAATGGCATCACTGC
>JANMWP010000163.1:0-3483 GCA_031394065.1 Chitinophagaceae bacterium | reverse complement strand
GGGGGCGTGGATGACCTCACCGCAGCCGGCTAGTTAAGGAAACCTCACCCCAACCCTCTCCTAAAGGGAGAGGGGGCGGACCTCAAATATTTTTAGAGCGTTTATTTTTTGCCGGATAAGATTTGCGGAAATGGTACAAAGAAAATTTAAAATTTAGGAACAGCAGCAACAGGCTTTTTGCCGTATATAAGCGTATTTACATAACTCTTAATAATATCACCGGCTATTTGTTCGCCAATGGATTGTTTATTTTTTCTTTCCCATTCCCTGTCTCTGGCTGCTATTTGAGCTGCTGTTAAGGGGTAATTTGGCCAGTACATCAACTCAAATCTGGAGGGTTTTATTTTTTCGGCAAGTAAGGGGTTTGCTTTTAATGGTTTTTTAAAAGCAGCTAATAAAAGTGGGTTCATTGCGGAATAACTTCCAACGATATTGGCATCACGAATTTGGGCAGATGCTGCAATTGCAAAAGCAAAGATGAAACCAATACTTAAAACTGATTTCAGCAAAAAATGGTTTAAATATTTAATGCAGCAAAAAAGCATACAACAAATCTACTTATTTTGTTTGTTTGATGTATGAATAATTTATTTTTGGAGTTATAAACAAAGAAATATGCAAGCAGCAACCCAGCAAAAGATTGATCAATGGTTAAGTGGTAATTACGACCAGTCGGTTAAAGATGGGATATTGGAATTACAAAAAACAGATACTGCCGCACTGGAAGATGCGTTTTATAAAAACCTGGAATTTGGTACCGGCGGGCTGCGTGGCATTATGGGTATTGGTACCAACCGCATGAATAAATATACCGTGGGTATGGCAACCCAGGGTTATGCCAATTATTTAAAACAATGTTTTGAGGGAGAAATAAGTGTTGCCATTGCATACGATTGCCGCAACAACAGTCAGTTTTTTGCATCAATAACAGCCAATGTTTTTGCAGCAAACGGCATAAAAGTATATTTGTTTGAGGCGCTGCGGCCCACGCCGGAACTGAGTTTTGCCATTCGTAAAAACGGCTGCAAAGGTGGAGTGGTTTGTACAGCAAGTCACAACCCAAAAGAATACAACGGCTACAAAGCTTATTGGGATGACGGTGCACAGATGGTACCGCCGCATGATAAAAATGTAATTAAAGAAGTTGAAAAAATTGCTTCGGTAGATAATGTGAAATGGACCGGTGGAGAAGCAAATATTACAATGCTTGGCGAAGCGATGGATGTTGCATATTTAGACATGGTAAAGAGTTTAAGTGTTTACCCCGATATATGTGCAGCACAAAGCAATCTTAAAATTGTGTACACGCCCATACATGGCACCGGCATTATCTTGGTGCCAAAAGCTTTGCAGCAATTTGGTTTCAGCAATGTTCATATTGTTGAAGAGCAGAGCACGCCCGATGGAAATTTTCCAACGGTTGTTTATCCCAATCCTGAGGAAACAGAAGCGATGAGCATGGGGCTTAAAAAAGCAGAAGCATTGGATGCGGATATTTTATTGGGTACTGATCCGGATGCCGACCGGGTTGCCATTGGCGTAAAAAATAAAAAAGACGAATGGGTTTTATTAAATGGCAACCAAACGGCTGTACTGGCATTTAATTACATGATTGAGGCACGCAAAGCAAAAGGCATTGCCCAACCCAATGATATGGTTATAAAAACCATTGTTACAACTGATATGATTGATGTGATTGCGAAAGCCAATGGGGTGGCCTGTTACAATGTACTTACCGGTTTTAAATGGATCAGTAAACTGATAAAAGAAAAAGAAGGAACCGAAAATTATATTATTGGCGGAGAAGAAAGTTTTGGTTTGATGATTGGCGATAAGATACGGGATAAGGATGCTATCAGTGCCGTGGCATTGAGTTGCGAAATGGCTGCTTATGAAAAAAGCAAGGGCCGCACCCTGTATGATAAACTGGTTGACCTTTGCCTGCAATACGGTTTTTATAAAGAGAGCCTGGTAAGCGTTACCAAAAAAGGAATGAATGGTGCTAAAGAAATTGCTGATATGATGGAAGGTTATCGCAACAACCCACCGCTTAATATTGATGGGGGAGCAGTTAAGGAATTGCTGGATTATGAATTGCAGGTTGGTAAAAATTTACAGACCGGCGAAACCTGGACAATTGATTTGCCAAAAAGTAATGTGCTGCAATTTGTATTGGCAGATGGAACAAAAATTTCGGCCAGGCCAAGCGGTACCGAGCCTAAGATAAAATTTTATTTTAGCGTGAATGCAAAGCTGACCGATGCAGCAGCCTTTGATGCAACTGAAAAACTGCTGGATGAAAAGATTGGAAGGATTATTACAGAAATGGGACTGAAGTAATACGGGATTTTATTTTTTACCTTGTGGTTTAATATTAAAAAAGTTGATTACGAAAATTATTCTAAAAAAAAATACTCTGCAAAGTCTCCCCTTCGGGGGGAGATTTAGAGGGGGCCTATGAGAACATACGAAGACAGTTACCAGCATAAAGGCCTCCGCAAAAAGCTGATGGATTTATTGAGAGAGAAAGGCATAACCGACGAAAATGTGTTGCAGGCCATGAACAATATTCCCCGGCATTATTTTCTGGACAGTGCTTTTGATAAAATTGCATACGAAGACCGGGCATTCCCCATAAGCGAAGGGCAAACCATTTCGCAGCCCTATACCGTTGCTTATCAAACTCAGTTATTGCAGATAAAACCAAATGATAAAATACTTGAGATTGGTACGGGAAGTATTTACCAGGCAACGGTTTTAGCCGAAATGGGTTCCAAAGTGTTTACCATTGAACGGCAAAAAAAACTGTTTGATAAAACCAAAGCGTACATTTTTAAAAATCAATATCCCAACCTTAAATTTTTTTATGGCGACGGATATGAGGGATTGCCAACTTATGCTCCTTTTGATAAAGTGATCATAACAGCAGCAGCGCCATTTATTCCGCCTAAATTAATTGAGCAAATGAAAACCGGAGGTAAAATGGTGGTACCGGTTGATGAAGAGCATCACCAGCGTATGTTACGCATCACCAAAAATGCCGACGGTACAACCAGCGAAGAAGCTTTTGAAAATTTTAGTTTTGTGCCGATGCTATCAGGAAGGAATGGGTAGCTCGTTGCTCGTTTTGAAGTAGAATATTAAAGTTAGAACAAACCATTAACCATTAACTATTAACCATTAACCCTTGCGCTTCTTTTCAAAAATAACTGTTTTCTTCAATGCCAGTTTTTTGCTTTATGTTTTTTTCTGGTATATGGAAAAGCACAATACACACGAAGGCAATGCAACACAGCTATTGCCACTTCCCTGGCTGGAAGGCACTTTTGTGATACTGGGCTATACCGCTATTGCAGTTAATACACTGTTTTTATTGTTAACTTTTATATTCTATTCTTTTAAATCAAATATTAAGATACCCCGATGGATCATTATTTTTAACATCATCATTTTTTGCTGCCAGATTTACTTCCATTTCATTTT
>JANMWP010000159.1:0-4949 GCA_031394065.1 Chitinophagaceae bacterium | reverse complement strand
TTTGGTGCCAACCGCACTCCCGAATGTTTTTTATTTGATAAGAATCTGAAACTGGTTTATCATGGTGCTATAGATAACAGCCCGGCCGATGCTGCCACCATTACCCGTATTCATCTGAAAGAAGCCATTAACGAAATGGTTAGCGGAAAAGAAGTTACCGTAAAAGAAAGCCGCAGTGTAGGATGTACTATTAAGAGAAAAAGTTGAAAAATCAATAGGTAAATTTAATTTAAAAGTTCCGCACAATAAAACATGCGGAACTTTTTTTTAGGCGGTACATCTGTTATATTAAAACTTCAACCGGAAGAAAACATATTGCTCGGCTTTAAGGAAAAGTACTCCCTGTTTAACCCTTCTGGCAGCACCAATAAATTCGTTGTTACCAAGATACTTTATCGACCTTGGCATAAAGGCGTAGCCAATTTTTTCCCCGGGCCAGGCCACATAATTCCTGGTTACAGTACCATTCAGGCTAAAGGTTGCCGAAACTATACCTGCAAGGTCTTTATCGCCAAATTGCACCACGGAATAGGTAGAAACATCTTTATCTTCTGGCCCCTTTGTTGCATTTTTCTTATCATCCGGATAGAAAATATGCAGGTCATCATTCAACAAAAGCGCCTTGTACCCGCTATAGGCACCCGAAATGCCATCCTTGGTGGTCTGGTGCTTGAACAAGGGTTTTTGCCAGGCAAGTTTTTTTTCTTTGGTGTAATACTGCACCAGTATATTGTCATCTATGTAGGTAGATCTTGAGTCCCCCCGACCATTATCCTTACTCTCTATCCACTCGTATTGCCACACAACATAACAGCCCCCGGCTGATGTAGGCAGTATGTCCCTTATCCGCAAAGTATTGATAGCTCCTTTTTTATCTACTTTCTTCTCACTCTCGAAATTGTACATCATTTCAGTAGTCAACTGGCGGTTGTGTATTGTTTCTAACTGACCGGCATCATTGAAACTTCCGATAAAAGCAGCATTAACATAAAACCCCTCATTACTGCCCTCATCACCCTGGTACCCTACCGCACTTAGAAACACTTTACCCGAAACATCCTGGAAAAGGTCAATATCGATAACCTTGAATCCTTTGGTAAACTCCTTAGTGTACACTTTTGTGTATGCAGGGTCGCTAAGCTTGAATTGATAAATTGAGTAACGTTCAGGTGCATCTGCGTCGGTACAAGGGCGGGTTATCACATAAATAAACCCGCTTTTATCTTTTATAACGCTCTCAATACGTGGATATCTTACAGTGCCCGATGCTTTACCTTTTTTATAAGGTATTTTATGATCCTGTGTGGTAATTGCTTTAAGGTTCTCATCCCATTCAATGATCGTCAATATGCTGTTATCATCATCTTCTGTTTTAGTGATAAAAGCAGAAATGATCGAACGGCCATCATATGCCGGAGCAACTTTGTAACTTTCCATTGCAAACATAAGATCAACGTTTCTCTTCTCCCGTTTGGCCGCCAGACCTATAAAACCTATATCACGTATTCTCGACTTGCTGATATCTGATTTCTGGAAAGGCTCAAAAGCTTTTACCGTACTACCATCCTTTGTCTGCTGCACAGTGGAATATATAGTGTATACATCGTCGCCATCGCCATCAAGATAAAATGAGTATAATTTATTCTTTAAAATGAAAGTAGGGCCTGCATAATAATCTTTGCCTTTAGCATCAGGCACTATAGGATTAAAATTGGCATCGCTGGTTACAGTGAATGATGAAGCATCAACAGTTTGTATATAATTGGATTGTTTTGAACGTACTGTAGCATCTCCTATATCCGACTCAAGGATATAGTATTCTTTTCCCGGATTATAAGGGAACCTGAGAACACTATGGGGATTATTTCCTCTTGGATTAACAGTGTTGGGCGCCCATTCTATACTTTGGGAAAAGGCCGTGAATGTAAGTAAGTTTAATAAGCATGTAGTGAAAACGTGTCTCATAAGTGTATGGTTTTATTTATAACTAAGATAGTTTATTTATTGAGGCGATTTAACAGGATCAAAAGAATGATCTACACGTTTCTTATCATTTCTTTTTACAAAATCATCTTTTGTTATCAGGACAGTTCTTTCAGCCTCGTTAATATAAAGTTCTAAACTTGGTTTATATCCATCAAGATCAAATGCGGCGTATCCAATTAACTGATCCGGTTTTATTTCATCTCCCTTTTTTATTAAAGTTGAACCAAGATTTGAATACGTGAAGAAAAGTTTGTCCTTCTCAATAATAACAACTTTCATGTGATCTATTTTGGCAATCATATTTACTTTTCCTCCGGCAATAGAATAAACCGAACTATCATTCGATTTGAAAGTCACATATTCATTTACATGAGGATAATCTCCGGACTTTTCTGATATTACCTCCGCATCATTCATCGGCGCCACATATTTATTCATCGCATTCCCTCCTATCGCATCCTTCAGGTACTTTTCAAAATCTGCCGGGCTTATCTGGTCTTCTGTAAATTTTTTATAGCCTGTTTTGTTGTTTACAATAATGGTAGCCGGTATAGCACCGCTCCATTTAGCATCAATCATGGGGCAAAAAATATCCGCATCAGTTTCATTAAGCCAAACATGATTGGTTTTGTAATTATTCTTTTTAATAAAGGCTGGCAGCCTTACAGCTACATACGATGGCAGGTCTAAACTAACCAGCAGCAACTTTACTTTTTGCTTTTTGTATTTTTCAGCAAGTCTAATAAAGTCTGGTAGCTCTTCATTGCAGGGCTTGCAAAAGGTAGCCCAAAAATTAACCACATAGGTTGTATCATTTTTGGCCGAGTAAGATTTAACCACATCCTTCATCTTCCATTTAGGAATAGTTTGGCTTTTTGCAGCAGTCAGTAACACTAAAAACGTACAGAGAAATAATAATCTTTTATTCATCTTTAAAAATACACAGAAATGCCGAAGCACCGCCTTAAAAACGTTAAAACAGTCTGTAAATTAGCTTTTGGCTAATCCCCTCTTTCAGATTAAATTTGCAACCTGCCAGCTTAAAGAAGCTGCATCATTCCTAATTCCTAATTTTTAATTCTTAATTCTCATGTCATACGACGTAATAGTACTCGGCAGCGGCCCCGGTGGTTATCCTGCAGCAATCAGATCAAGTCAGCTTGGTAAAAAAGTGGCAATTGTAGAACGGGAAGCACTCGGTGGCATTTGCCTTAACTGGGGTTGTATTCCCACCAAGGCATTATTGAAAAGTGCCCAGGTATATGAATATGCAAAACATGCATCCAGCTATGGTATTAATGTAGAAAACCCTACCCACAATTTTGGTGGCGTGGTAACCCGCAGCCGTGGTGTGGCCGATAAAATGAGCAAGGGTGTTCAGTTTTTAATGAAGAAGAATAAGATTGATGTGATAATGGGCAATGGCAAACTGATTGCCGCCAATAAATTAGAAGTAACAGCAGCCGATGGTACCAAACAAATACTGGAAGCAAAAAATATTGTAATTGCCACAGGTGGCAGAGCACGGGAGTTGCCAACCATGCCCATTGATGGTAAAAAAATAATTGGTTACCGGGAAGCCATGGTGTTACCAACGCAACCAAAAAGCATGATCATTTGTGGCAGCGGTGCCATTGGCAGCGAGTTTGCGTATTTCTACAACAGCATGGGCACTAAAGTAACCATGGTTGAGTTTATGCCAAGACTGGTACCGGTTGAAGACGACGACATCAGCAAAGAACTGGAAAAGAATTTTAAAAAACAGGGCATGACGATAATGACCAGTGCCGAAGTAACTAAAGTTGATACCAGCGGCGAAGGCGTAAAGGCAACAGTAAAAACAACAACCGGCGAAGTAATTTTAGAAGCCGATATTTTATTAAGTGCAGTTGGCGTTGTTGCCAATATTGAAAACATCGGGCTGGAAGCCCTTGGCATTAAAACCGAAAAAGGAAAGATAACTGTTGATGCAAACGGACAAACAAATGTACCGGGCATTTATGCCATTGGCGATTGCACACCGGGGCAGGCACTTGCACACGTAGCCGCAAAAGAAGGCATTAATGCAGCCGAACATTTAAGCGGCCACCACCCCGGGCCAATTGATTATAACAATATCCCCGGCTGTACTTATTGCAGTCCCGAAATTGCAAGTGTTGGCTACACCGAAAAAGCGGCCAAAGATGCCGGTTACGAAGTTAAGATTGGCAAGTTTCCTTTTATGGCCAGCGGCAAAGCAAGTGCAGCAGGCGCTACCGAAGGTTTTGTAAAAGTTATTTACGATGCAAAATACGGCGAGTTTTTAGGCTGTCACATGATTGGTATGAACGTTACCGAAATGATTGCCGAAGCAGTTGTTGCCCGCAAGCTGGAAACCACCGCCCACGAAATATTAAATGCCGTTCACCCGCACCCTACCATGAGCGAAGGCATGAAAGAAGCAACAGCGGTTGCTTATGGCGAGGCTACGGATGTGTAGTCCTGAGCGGAGTCGAAGGATGATGCACACAGCACTGAGCGAAGTCGAAGTGCGATTTACAAAACGAAAAACTCAAAAATTAAAAAAACATCCGCCGGTTGGCGGATGTTTTTTATGAGCCATGGTTTAGTACTGCTATTAAGCTACGGTGGCAAGGATACTTAGTTATTATTTCTTTTTAGTAAAAAGAAATAATAACCACTCTTGTACACAATCACTTTACTGAGCTTTTATCTAAGCGTAATTAATTGCGAAACAAATTAATTATTTTATACATTGCATTGGCATAATAAAATTTGTATAGGATTGGATTGAAACTCAATTGAGAATTATACAAGAAGTTGCGCAAATACAAATGTTATGTGTAATTTTATGAGACCCTTCGTTCCAATTTTAATTTTCAGTTTGACACTTGCATTTGGTTGCAACTCTCAAACGACAATCACCAAGTCAGTTATAACAGACCGAGAAAGGTATTTATGCG
>JANMWP010000088.1:0-2504 GCA_031394065.1 Chitinophagaceae bacterium | reverse complement strand
CATAGCTGGATATCTGCAGCTTCGTTCCAGGAAACAACTAAAGTACTTTCTTCTGCAGCCATACAAGGTAAAACAGATGAAATGCTTGGATTGAAAGAGAACGTTATTACAGGTCATCATATTCCTGCCGGAACCGGTTTACGTGAGTTTGAAAACATGATCGTAGGAAGCAAGGAAGAATACGAACTGTTGATGACTACGAAGGAAGCGATGAGCTTTGATGAGGAAGAATAAACAGGGATTGTTCCAATTATACTAATTACACGAATTTGAATACAGGAGTAAGTTTAAAAGCTTGCTCCTTTTTTATGCCCGTTGTTCCAGTATTTTTTGAATTTTTATTCTGGAACGGTAATATTGAGATTTACTGGTGCCCTCACTGCAACCCAAAATAGCTGCAATTTCCCTGTGGTTGTAGCCTTCAATAATATGAAGCTGGAATATATTTTTATAAGCAGGCGGAAGTTTGGCAAATATATTTGTAATATCCTCTTCGGCCAGCTTATCAATAATATTAAAACCACTATCAACAATTGTACATTCCAGATCAGTATGACAGCTGTATTTTTTTACATCCCTTAAATGGGTAAGGGCGGTACGGATCATTATTTTTCTCATCCATCCTTCAAAAGAACCCTCACCTTTAAATTTATCAAGATTTCTGAATGCCTTTATAAAGCCATCCTGCAATATATCTTCTGCATCGGCCGAATTCTTTACATACCGGAAACACACATAATACATGGTTACAGCAAACTGCTCATAAAGCGTTTGCTGCATTCTTTTATTTCCGTTAATTGATTCTTTTATGATGAGTGAAAGTGGAACGGATTTATTTTTTTCTGGTATCATATACCTGTTTTGCCGGTTATTTAGTTTAAAAGCTGATATCTTCTGTTCACGTACAACCTTTACTTATTGGACTAAGCAGGATGTATAATATTTTCCTGGTGAAAGAATTATTCTGGTTTATCTATTTTTATTTCTGCTTCAGTTACCGGGCTTGAAAACACAGAACCAATACTTTGCATTAAACTGGATACTGGGCCTTCCATTTTATTGGTATTATCATCCAGAGTATCATCCTGTAATAACTTACCTAAATTCAATGCAGGCGGTAAATACAGTAAAATATTTATTTTTTGATTGCTGAAAAATAATTTTACTTCCTTAATTCCGGCATCGGCCGCCAGATTTTCTTTTACCAGTTTTACCGCTTCGTTTGCTATGGCATTCATTTTAACTTCGGTGCCATCAGTTTGGTTACAATAGTCTGAAACTGCCTGTAACACTGCTTGCCTTTCAGCATCAAAAATTTTTCTGATCCATGAATCGGAATTTTTTACAAGTAATATTTCTGCGGCACCTTCATCTGTTTGTACAAATCTATACAAACCGGTAAGCACTGCAGGTATAGCAGACTGACTGAAAGTATTCACATTTGTATCAGATTCGCTTTTAACTGTTAGCTGTACATTAGGATCAATTTTTTGTAATTCGGGATAACCCAAATTTTGTTGTATTGTTTCTAAAAGATTAATTGACATAAAATTGAGTTTAATAGTGTTTAAAAAATATTTTCTGTTATAGCGGTATAAAAAATCATGCCTTTAAAATTCGTAATTATTTTAAGCAGGTACCAAAAAATATTACTGTTTACTGCATGTAATTACTTTCTGCACAGTAACTGCTTTTTTTCATGTATTATTATTAAACCGCAGTTTATTTAATAATCTGATTTTCATAAATGCACACCTGGTGGCATAAAACTGGTAAATAATTATTTCTTTAAATCCCATTTGAGGAAAATATTCCTGTAAAATGTCTTTATATAAACTCGTGTAAAAAAATTCGCAATTGTTGCATAGCGCATCTATTTCACCTCCTTTGCTAAATGCAGCCTGTTCATGTGTATTTGATTCAATCTGTTGCCAAAGCAGGTTATTTTGTGTTAAAGGAACAGCCATTTCAAACTGTATTAACTGATCGTTAATTTCATCGGCATATTGTTTGCTTTCAGCTGATACGGCAATCAAGGCAGTTTTAAGGTTATTACAATCAATTTCTTCGGCAATAGATTCAAATCCTCCTGTAATCTCTGATAAATAGGTTAACAGTGATTGTAATTTGTATCGTAGTGTTTCGTTAATCTTGTCCATTGTAATCCTCATTATGTAAGTATTTTATTTTAATAATTTACAAGTTAGCGGCTTGCTGCTGTTAACATTTTCAGGCTGGCAGGTAATAAAGGGTGCATCGGGGTTAAGCCTTATAAAATTGAAATTATCGGAGTTAATGATAAAAATGAAAAATACCGTTGTTTATTTTGCTAAAAGTGTGAATGATGCAAATCGTTACAATAATTATATAAATGTTGTTTCGGAAAAACGCTGACCGTTGCTGATTTAGCTGCTATTCCGAACATTTTTTCATCAATACCTTTTTGTTTTAAAGTCATCATTTCCCTGTAGTTAATAATAAAAAGCCAGGCATTAATGCCTGGC
>JANMWP010000055.1:0-6977 GCA_031394065.1 Chitinophagaceae bacterium | reverse complement strand
TCCGCAATCAACATGTGGAGTATAGTATGCCTTGTTCTTACCACGAAGAACGGCCGCAATACGGGCACACATACGACCAACGGTTTGATTAGTACCATCCACAACATACCAGTTGTGTGTAACGGTAGCCTCGTTCGCATGTTTTGTAGTGAAATGTAATTTGCTCATTTTAATTTTTTTAAGTTTCGTCTTTCGACATTGTCCACAGCCATCCCTGTGGTTTTAAATTTGGACGGCGAAGGTAATTGCAAACAGGTCTATCTACCAAAGAAAAAAGGAAGTATTTTTTATCGTTCTTTTATAACACGTTGATTATCAGTAAAATTTTTGTCTATTTATTTATATAGAGTTTTAAAACAGAATAATTTGCTATTATTTTTTACTGCTATTTTAAAAAATCAGGTTGCCCTAACTTATTAAGGCAACCTAAAATTTATGATAACAGTATATTAATAACAATGATAATTAACGTCAGGTTAATTCAACTAGAGAACACCCTCCTGAAGTAATATTAATGGTACCTGTCCAAGTAAATCCACTGCAACTTGCTGTAAAAGAATAGGTGCCTGGGTTTAAAGTATAATTGGCACAACCAGTTGCGCCACAGGTACCAGGCCCGCCTGAATAATATTGACTTATAGTTCTGGTAACACCATTAATTGTAACATTAATGGGGCCACATCCATGGTCAGTTCTTATCCAAATAGTACCCTGGCCTGTAGTTGAACCTCCTCCACTACTGGTGAGTTGTATCTTATTACAGCCTCCGGCTGTTATTGTTATTGTTCCGCTCCAGGTTTTTCCCGAGCAACTTGCAGAATATGAGTAGGTGCCGGGGCTTAAGTCAAATGTTGCAGTACCGCTGGTACCACATGGTGGTGAAGTAGCATAAACAGTACTTATTGTCCGGCTTATGCCATTACAAACAACGGTGATATTACCACATCCTAAATCGGTGGCTACCCAAAACATACCTTGCCCGGTTGTAGAACCACCTCCACTACTGGTAAGTTGTATTCTATTGCATCCGCCGGCAGTAATAGTTATAGTGCTATTCCAAGTCTTGCCTGAACAACTGGCCGTATAAGAATAGGTACCAGGACTTAGATCAAAGTTAGCAGTACCACTTGCTCCGCAGGAAGGAGCTGTTGCATAAACACTGGTTATAGTCCGGGTGATACCGTTGCAAACAACATTTATGTTTCCACATCCTAAATCAGACGCTATCCAAAACATACCCTGGCCAGTTGAACCTCCTCCACCGCCTCCACCGCCGCTACTTGTAAGCTGTATTTTGGTACACCCGTTGGAAGTAATAGTAATGGAACCGTTCCAGCTAAGTCCGGTGCAGCTTGCTGTATATGAATAAGTGCCAGGAAGTAAAGCAAATGTTGCCGTCTTGGAACCAGTACATTCCGGAATACCTGTATCATAATAACCGGTTATTAGTTTTGAGATTCCTCCTATAGTTACTGTAATGTTTCCGCATCCTAAATTTGATGCTATCCAAAACATACCTTCGCCTGATGCCGGCCCGGATGGTGGCGTAGGAACAAGGCTTTCTTTTTTACAAGCCGTAAAAAAAACGGAGAGAAAACTGAAAAGCAGAAATAACCTCAGACTTTTTAATAATGATAATTGAAATTTTTGCATAAAAATGTTTTTAAATTATTTAAACTTAATTGGCGGTTAATGTTATGCTCTGGTTATTTAAAAAACTCAGGCTAACCGGATTCCAGTACCAAAAAGCTGACGCACTCTCTGCCCTTACATTACTGTTAGTGAAAGCGAGGTAATACCCTATACCATATGTTAAACCATCATTTGGAATTAATATATTTTCAGTGGATTGATTTGCATACCCATAGTTTACATACACTTTTTGGATATTTTTTGTTGAGACATTCTTAAGATTAAGGAAAAAGTATGTTGATGGAACATCAAGCATATAATCAATGTTACCTCCTCCTGATGGGAAGAACAATGAAGTCCAGCTCCAGGTCATCAGCACACCTAACTGACTTCCAGTAGCGGTTTTACCCGAGGTTGTGGCGCTGCCGGTTGCACTTTCATTGGCATTGGCTGTATATTTAACAGACCCTCCGGCAGGTATTGTTTTTGCCACTCCATTTACCGTAATATCTACCGGGGTATATGCCCGGTTATAAAAAGTAACGGTACTGGTTTGTGTGCCTAAAAGATCTTCTACGCTTTTTTTACATTGAGTAAATAAACTCAAAATAACCAGTATGAGCAACAGGCACTTTACGCTGTTAGTTTTTTTCATGATGTTAATTTTTAGACAGTGAATGAATTTGAAAACTGATGTAAATATTTAACAAATAAAAAAGGGAATCAAGGGTTAAAAAACGGTTTTATAAGGTTTAAAAAACGGTAGTTTTTGCTTTTCAAAATATGTTACGTGTATATCGGCAGCTCCTAAAAGTTTGGGAATAAAAAAAGCGGCTCAATAAAATGAGCCGCCGGTTAACTGATAGGGAATATGGTTACTCCTTTACAAACTGTTTTACGTAGCTTTCACTGCTATTTATCAACCTCACTATATATATACCGGGGCCAAACAACGAAATATTTACAGGCATGGTATTACTGCCCTGCTGTAAGTTTATATCTTTTTTTAACAACTGTCTGCCCGTTGCATCAGTAATCGTTAATACGGCAGGACCTGCCAGGCTGTTACCGGTTTGAATCTGTAACACATCCTTAGCCGGGTTGGGTGAAACCAATAGCTGAATATCGGTTTTATCAAGTTGCAACGCCAAAATATCGCTGTAACCGAAATTACCATCTATGTCAACAGACTGAAGCCTGTAAAAAACTGTATGATGCATTTTCACAGTTGGAGGTAAAATATCGCTGTAATTATAACTAAGCGGAATATTTGAATTACCTGCTGCAGTAACCCTGCCAATATCAGAAAAATTAACACCATCAATACTGCGTTGCATTGCATAATGACTGCTGTTTTGCTCATACTGTGTTTGCCAGTTAAGGGCAATGATATTGTTTTTATTTACCCCGGTAAAAGAAGTAAGTTTTACAGGAAGCGCCACACCGGAGAGTATTAAAATTTCAGCATCGGTAAGGGCCCGGTTATAAATTCTGAATTCATCAATCTTGCCATTATGGCCGTTATACTGAGGAGGTGAAAAGCCATTAAAAAACATAGTACCAAAGCGGCCCGGAAAACTATAAACTGGTGCTGTTGTACCAGGGGCAGCGGTTACATTCAATACGCCATTTACGTAAATTTTGGTTACAGCTCCGGCTCTTACACAGGCAACATGTTTCCATACGTTAAGTGGTAATGCACCGTTGGTTGTTAATGCACTGGCATTTTTAAAATTGAAAACAAGCTGCTGGAATCCATTACTGTTCCACATAAACACACCGGGGCCGCCATAGTTCAGGTTATTATCATAAATACCGCCGGGATGCGGCTGGCTGCTTGTAAGCACCGAAAAATCAATGGTAAAATCCTGATTGGTACCAAAGCTAAGGTTGGCATTAACCGGATGCGTGGCATACTGTACAACCGGACTTGCAGGGTTTGCATAGGCCATTGCTGTACTTGCAACATTTTTATTATTGGTAGTGGCGGTTGATGCAAAGTTGGTACCGTTTATAAAATTGGGGCCGGCATCAACATAGTTGCCATCCATACGCCAGTAAGCCATCAGGCCAGCTGTTGGTTGGGCAAATGAGGTTGAAATGCATAAGGCTGCCACCAATGAAAGTAAAATCCTTTTCATGTCTTTAGTTTTATTAATTAAAGTTGGGGGCACAAAACCAACTGGTGTTTATGCGGCTTTCAGGGTATTGAAAAAATTGGCGGCTTCGGTTCGGTTACGGACGTTTAACTTTTTATAAATGCTTTTACAGTGTTTTTTTATGGTGTTGATGTTTACGTTTTGCATAGCCGCCATCTCTTTGTACATCAGCCCTCTGGCCAGTAACCGCAAAATGGCTGCTTCTTTTGGGGTGAGTGGTTTCTGCTTGTTCATCTTGCTTGTCAAAATTATGTTGAACACTTTTTAAAAACAATGGCTCTTTTGTGTACCAAAGTCTTCCGTATAAATGTAATACTAACGGGAGAATGTAAACTAAGGTATTAAAACGGATAAATGTAAGGGTTAAAACACGGTATATCTTTTTTTAGGCTAAAAAAACAGGTATATAAGTGGGTGGTGGCTATTGAATTTGTTTTTTATTTTGGCAGGGGTTAAGGCAGGGATTTTGTTTATGAAGGATGAGGAAGATAAAACTATTATCAATTTAAAATAAATAACTTACTGTAAATTGATAACCCTTGAGTAAGATTTTAAACATGCTTGAACAGGATACTAACTTACTAATTTAAATTGAGAGATGCAAGTTTGCGGTTAGGAATATTGAAAACCACTTACCTGTTTAGGGTATTGACAGTGCAGACAGGAAAAAGTAAATTTGTAAAAAACACCCAACTCATGTTTAACTTCAATCAACTTCGTCAAAAACCCGGCTTTAAATACTTTTCAATTGCGTTTACCATTTTTTTGGTATTTCTTATTGTGGGCATTGTTTGCCTGGTAACTATGTACCGCATCACCACCCGGGTTTACAAACCCATTGAAACAGCCAACATTGAAAAAGAAAATTTTTTCATGAGCGATTCCGTTCATGCCAATATTGGTGTAAACAAAATCGCTTTTTTAAAAATGCAATACAAATCATTGAGCTATTCAAAACAACACCACAAAAAAATTGGCCGTATTTATTAAGCCAACTATTACACATTTTCTGTTTTACTTACACTGGCCACTATAATGGGTGCTATATTTTTAATAATTATTGCCAATAAAGGCTGGCAGTCTGCCGATGTATTTGCCAAGGTTTCCTTTTTTTGTTTTTTTGCCATTTCCTGTTTTTTGGGAATCATGATTACCACATTAGGCCAAAAAGAAAACTGCGAAAGCAATTTTAAGCAATACCTGTTTTATGATAAAATGCAAAACAATATCCTCACGTTTGTAAACACGTCCAAAAAATACGATCCCATCAAATCAAAAAACATTGTCGACAGTTTTATTGTAGCCATCAATACCGATCTGCGCAACAATAACCAGTTTTTTATAAGTATTGATGCCAACAAGGTTTCGCTGGATGATATCAGCAGCAAGTTGGGTAAAAGTATAAATGGAGGTGGTGCTAAATAAAAGATTTTAAGGGGTTAGTTTTATGTTTGTAAGAGGCGGCAGTTTTGTAAAAACTTACCAGCCTGAATGCGAAACAATTATCTAAAAATAATCATTTCGCAAGTTGGGTTACTATTGGGGAATTTGGTTTTATTAAAAATATGGGTGTTGCATGATTTGATCCATCTCTAAGGTTATCACAGCCGCCAAGCACATGAATACCAATTATTTTATTATTATTTACAGAAATCACAGCAGCACCCGAAGATCCCCCCTGCGTATCTATATCATCATAATTAAGCAAATCAAATTTGATAGAAAAAATTCTTCCTGCTTCTATTACTTTGGGGTTGCCCAGCGGGTGTTGAATAATCGCTGTCATATCGTTTTGTGATGGTTCGGACTTTGCAATCTCTACAAACCCAAACCTGTCTCCCGGATACCTCCCTTCTTTATCCTTGCCTAAAATTATTATTGCATAATCTAAATTGCCATTTCTGTATTCTTTAAGTTCCACAACCGGATAATCAATAGTATCTGCCCTTATCTTTCCGGTTACCCTATCTGCCTGATAATTGAAATTCACTTTCATTAATTGTGCAATCTCTTCACTTGAAATTGTTTGCCCGCCCCTTGTCGGCATATTCCATCCATTACCATCTCTATCAAAACAATGACCCGCTGTAATGAATATATCTTTACCAATCAAGGTTCCGGTACACCATCTAACACCTTTTACATCACCTTCAGAATCATTTGGCCCGTTAAAAGTGCCTCCAAAATTATATTTCCATTGTAATTGACCAACCGAACGGGACATTTTTTCAACAAATGCTTTTGATACCCCCAATGTACCATCATAAAATTCTACTGGCTGCGAATCATCAATATTCTTGCAAATGCTTTCTTCCATTTGAAGTTGTACAATCTGGTCAGTATTTAAATCAAATAATTTTTCCAGCTTTTCAATCTTTTTCGTTTTGATTTCCGAGTTTATACCTTCAGATGAAGCGAATAACAATCTGGATTGTAAAGAATCCCGTACTGCAAAAAGTGAATCAATGCTGTTATTGATAATTACAGTATCCACTACAGGTAAAGTATCCACCTGTGGAGGATAAGGCAAAGGGAGTCTCCTCAGATTTATATTTTTTATGGTATACGCTCCCTTGCTCGTTTTTTCAGTGTTATCATTACATGATAAAAGTATAGCTATAATTAAACCAGGCAAAAGGCATTTTTTTATTAGGTTTCTGAAATTAGATTTCATATCTGATAGTTTTTGATTTTAGTATTTAATTCACACGCCCGGCAATTTTTACTACACAAAAATGTAAACACAGTTAAACAGAAACAAGGGTATAAAAACGGAAAATTAAATAGTGAAAACACCCACTGTTTTGTTTTCATTAATATGTTTACTATATTCGGCTATCAACACTAACTAATGAATTTTAACCCCTTTATAGCATATTGCCAAAAACACATTAAAGGCGACGAGAAAGGTGAAGCACAAACTTTTTTAGACCATTTCTTTACAGCATTGGGTTATGAAGATGGTTATAAAGGGGCCGGCGCCAACTGTGAATACCGTATTAAAAACGAAAAAAAGAAAACTACATCCTTTGCCGATCTGGTATGGAAGCCACGTGTGTTGATTGAAATGAAAAAACGTGGTGAAGATTTAAGCATTCACTTACAACAGGCTTTTAGTTACTGGAGCCAGTTGGTACCCAACCGGCCCAACTATGTTATACTTTGCAATTTTGATGAGTTCTGGAT
>JANMWP010000672.1:0-3811 GCA_031394065.1 Chitinophagaceae bacterium | reverse complement strand
GTATTCATCTTTTGCTCCTTTATCACTGGTAGCTTTTGCTTCCAGTACCAAAAAATCATTTGCATTGCGAACATCATCTTTTAACCTGCTGGCTTCAATTTCTTTTAACCATCCGCTGTCATAAGCCTGTTTGGCAATATTCTTTGCACCCAGTTTATCAAAATCATCAACAAGCAGTGTAATTTTATTATAATTTGGTATTGCTTTATCCAGTTTTTCTTTTGCGGTATTATAAGCTTTTACAAGTGTTGTATCATTCGGATTCTTTTCCTTTTTTGCCAGTGTTTCACTTACTTCTTTTTTATATTTATCAACTTTTAAAAACTTCTCCAGGTTTTCATTCATTTTACTGTTTTCAAAATTGTCGAATAAAAAAACAGTTAAAATGGTAAGTAACGTTATTATGCCTATCCTGATCCAGATATTTCGCATTACAGTAACCACGGTTATAAAAATTGAAATGACCATTCCTATAAGCGGGGCAAGAAAAATAAATATTATTGTTTTGATGATGATATCAGATTCTACAATTTTTCCCCAGCTTATTCCAATGCCTTTTACACTGATGGCATGTGCAATAGCAGCTCCGGCAAATCCGCCTATAAGTGTATGTGATGATGATGAAGGAATACCATACCACCAGGTTAATAAGTTCCAGAAAATGGCTGCAATAAGGCCCGATAAAATTACGGGCAGTGTTATAAATTCTTTATTAACTGTTTTACTGATGGTATTAGCCACTGCATGATCTTTAAAAATAAAATAAGCCACACAGTTAAAAAAAGCAGCCCAAACCACCGCTTGAAAAGGTGTAAGCACTTTGGTAGAAACTACCGTGGCTATTGAATTTGCCGCATCATGAAAGCCGTTGATGTAGTCGAAAATTAAGGCCAGTGCTATAATTACTATTACTAAAGTCATGTTGGAATTGGTTAATGGTTAATAGTTAATGGTTCATAAAATTTGTTATGAATTAATAGCTATCAACTATGCATATTTTACAATTATACTTTCTATCACATTGGCCGCATCTTCACATTTATCGGTTACAATTTCCATTACCTGATAAATCTCTCTTTTTTTGATTACTTCTTTAGCGTCCTGCTCTTCTGCAAAAAGTTTTTCAATACTCATATCAAAAATATCATCGCCCTGGTTCTCTATGCTGTTAATAGCTACCAAAGCATCGGTTATTTGCCGCATATTTTTCATGTTACGTAATTCAGTAACTGCATTATGCACTGCAACACAACCCTGGGCAATTATATCAGCCATTTTATGAATACCGGTATCATTGGGATTTACCCGGTAAAAGTTTATTTTTTTTGCTGCTGCATAAATATAATCGGCAATATCATCTAAAGCAGATGCCAGGTAATGGATGTCTTCCCTGTCGAATGGTGTAATAAAATTTTTACCCAGTTCAGTAAAAATCTGGTGTGTAAAATCATCATTCACATGCTCCATGTCTTCCAGTTCCTTAATCAATTTTGCCCTTTCATCAAAATCGGGTTCATTTACCACTTCTTTCAGTTTTTCTCCCATCTTTACCAATACATCCACCACACTTTCAAACAGTTGAAAAAACACCCTGTCTTTGGGTAAAAAAATCTTTAAAATTGAATTTAAGCCTGCCATAATTATAAATTTTGGCAAAGATTACATAATAGCCCAAAAAAATAAAGCGCTTTTAAAATGGTAATGATTTGTTAACACAGAGGTAATATTAAATTGTTATTTCTTTGCTGCAAAACTGGATTATGATAAGGAAAAAACTGCCGTTAATGGCTATAGCACTATTGCTTTGCAATTTGTTACAGGCCCAGTATTTAATGGATATGGTAGATACTACAAAAGATATGGGTAAGGGCATTCTTGCCCTGTACACCCGGTTAGATAAAATAAGGATCAGCGGCTATATACAGCCACAATTTCAATATTCGGAAAGTAAAGGGGCCAAAGGTTTTGCCGGTGGCGATTTTGCAACAAACAGCAATAATCGTTTTATGCTGCGTAGGGCAAGGGTTCGTTTTGATTATATTCATTTTCCTAAAACAGGGAACAGCCCTTCCTTACAATTTGTTTTTCAGATCGATGCTACCGAAAGGGGTGTGAATGTACGGGATGTTTGGGGAAGATTTTTTGAGAATAAATACAAAATGTTTGCTTTTACTGCCGGTTTGTTTGCCAGGCCCTTCAGTTATGAATTAAACTTATCCAGCGCCGACAGGGAAAGTCCTGAGCGTGGCCGCATGAGCCAGATATTAATGAAGACAGAAAGAGATATGGGTGCTATGATAACATTTGACGACCGCAATAAAGCCAGTAAAATAAAATTTTTAAAAGTTGATATTGGTGTTTTTAATGGCCCAGGCCTTTCGGCTACAGCCGACTACGACAGCCATAAAGATATTATTGGCAGGGTTGCCATAAAACCACAGCCACTTGGCAAAAAAATTACGCTTGGTGCAGCAGCTTCTGTATTGTATGGTGGCATATCGCAAAACACAAAATATGTTTACAGCACACAAACTGTTGCAGGATTAAAAAATTTCATTGTTGATTCTGTAACAAGCAATAATGGCAAAATTGCTCCAAGGCATTATTATGGAATTGATGCCCAGTTAAAAATTAAAAATAAAGCCGGCTTTACCGAATTAAGGGGAGAATTTATTGCGGGTAAACAAACAGCATCTGCAACAAGCAGTGAAACGCCCGGTACTTTATTTACCGGTAATGAAGGTTATTATGTACGAAATTTCAACGGCGCTTATTTTTATTTATTGCAGCACCTGGGCAGCACACATCATCAGCTTGGTATTAAATACGACTGGTACGATCCCAACACAAAACTAACCGGCAGTGATATTGGAAAGGCAGGCAGCAACCTGAATGCAGCCAATATAAAATACAGCACCATTGGATTTGGGTATATTTATTACATTACCGAAAATGCAAAAGTAGTTTTGTGGTATGAAAGGATAACCAATGAAAAAACACAACTGGCGGGCTATACCGCTGATGTAAAAGATGATGTTTTTACCTGCAGGCTGCAGTTCAGGTTTTAACAGAATGCTTATTTCATTACTTCATCAATTTCTATGTCCCCTTCTTCGTCTTTTGTTTTATGGTAATCATTTTTAAGCTGGGTTTCAAATTCTTTTTCATCTTTCATATTGCGCCGTACCAAAAAAACAATTAAAGCAACCAGTACAATTCCCACAATAATTATTACATACCAGTTCATAAATTTTAAGTTTGCAGTAAAGATAGACTGATTCTTTGGCAGGCTATGTTAAGTTTTGGGGATTGCAACAAAAAGGAAGGAAGTTGTGATAAGATCCCAGGCTGCAATGCTGCTTCAAAATGAGTGCATAACAATTACCTAACCCAGTGGTAACAATACCGTAACATTCAATTCATGATGCGATAACATGCATGTTGTCCTTTTGCAGTAAATAATTACTGCATGAAAACAAAAAATTTACTTACCACATTATTGGGTGTTTTTTTTACAGGTATAACTGTTTTTGCACAAGAAACAACCAGCAGCATCAGTGGCACTGTTAATGATGAAAAAGGTTTTACCATTGCAGGAGCAACCATCTCTGCCATACATGTACCAACAGGTTCTATAAGTACAACACAAAGCAACAAGAAAGGGTTGTTCAGTATCCCCAATTTAAAACCCGGCGGGCCTTACACTATTTCCGTTTCTTTTGTAGGTTACAGTGAAGAGAAACAGGACAACCTTAATTTTAATCTTGGTAACAACCCATATATAAATGTTAACCTGAAACTGAATACCAGA
>JANMWP010000664.1:0-7763 GCA_031394065.1 Chitinophagaceae bacterium | reverse complement strand
GATAGCTTTATTGTCCAGAATATTGATTATAGAACGTTATCAAAAGAGGACAAAGAATTACTGCAAGAATGGCGAGAAGATAAAATTACTGAAGAAATATTGCGATTAAGAATTGCCAAAAACATTGAACATCGCAAGAACAACAGCTAACAAAGCCATTTACGCTATACGGACGGACGGTCAAACTCTCTGCCGGCATAGGTAATATCTTGCCGCCGTCTGGTTTTTAACCAACGGCATATCAGGGTCTCCAATTTTTCTACATACCAAACTAAACTCCACAAAACCTTTTAGAAACTCCTTTAGAGCCTTTAGAAATTAAATAATGGCCTTTAGAAGATAAATCCTGTCATGTAGAAGCTTTACCTGCGTCTTTAGAAATGTCACTCTGGCATTTAGAAGCTTTATTCGTGCCTTTAGAAGTTTTATGTGTGCTTTGGAAAACGCTATCTGTGCTTAAAGAAGTTTTATCTGTGCCTAGGGAAGCCTAATAAACACACAATTTTATACCCTAATGGGTATAAAATTGTCAGTATCAACAAATTTATACCCCATAGGGTGTATTTTAATAAATTAATACTATATTTATACCTCAAAAGGTATAATATGGCTTATATAACAATGCCTTTAGCCGATTTTTTAAAGGAAAAGCGCAAACAGGCAAATCTTACACAACCGGGGCTTGCGGCAAAAGCCGGAGTTGGGCTTCGTTTTATACGGGAACTGGAACAGGGCAAAACCACCCTTAAAATGGATAAGGTAAACCAGGTACTAAAACTTTTTGGGCACGAGTTGGGGCCAGTGCCTTTAAACCGCAAAACTTTAATGAATGAGGAAAGCTGATGTTTTAATAAACGGAAAACTGGCCGGCCATCTTTCGGAAAGGGAAGAAGGATATGTTTTTTTGTATGATGAAAATTATTTGAATGAGCCTAAAGCCGAAGCTGTGAGTTTAACATTACCGCTTACCGGTAAACCATACAGCAGTAATGTAATGCTGCCGTTTTTTGATGGGCTGATACCCGAAGGGTGGCTGCTGGATGTGGCAGAACATAACTGGAAGCTTGATGCAAGAGACAGGATGGGCTTGCTGCTGGCCTGTTGCAAAGATTGTATTGGTGCAGTAAGTATTATTGAAACCCAAAACAAATAGCCGCCATGCAATGTTTATTTTGTTATAAAAAACTGGAAGAAGGACAGGTTGATTTTCACCCGGCATGCAGCCGTAAAATATTTGGCAAGCCGCAGCCGCCGCAATTACCTTATACCGAAGCACAGATGCTTGAACTGGGTGAGCAGGTAATAAAAAGCCAGGTGGCAGTTACTGGTGTGCAACCCAAACTTTCTTTAGATATAGAAAAGCCCGGCAAGGAAAATAATGCAACAGAGAAACCGGCACGCTTTACCATTGTAGGTTTATGGGGAGGCTATATATTAAAGCCGCCTACAAAACAATACCAGCATTTGCCGGAGCTGGAAGACCTTACCATGCACCTGGCAACATTGGCAGGCATAGCAACGGTGCCACATTCGTTGATACGGTTACAGACCGGCAACCTTGCTTACATAACAAAACGCATTGACAGGAATAAAAAAAAGAAACTGCACATGGAAGATATGTGTCAGCTTACGGAAAGATTAACCGAAGACAAATACAAAGGATCGTATGAGCAGATAGGAAAAGCGATTGTAAAATATTCGGCCAACCCCGGCCTTGACCTGATCAATTTTTTTGAGCAGGTAATTTTTTCTTTTCTTACAGGCAATGCAGATATGCACCTGAAAAACTTTTCGCTGATACAACGCCCTGCTGCAGTGGATTACGTGCTGGCACCTGCTTACGATATGGTAGCATCGGCATTGGTGGTAAAGGGCGATGATGAAGAACTTGCGTTGAATTTAAACGGCAAAAAAAGTAAAATACAACGTAAAGATTTTGATGTTGCTTTGAGGGGTTTTAAACTGTTGGAAGAAAAAACAATTGCAAACCTGTTTAGCAATTTTGAAAAAGCTATTGGCAAATGGATTGATTTTATACCCCAAAGTTTTATACCGGAGGCAATGCAGGAAAGTTATAAAACAATAATACAGAAAAGGGCGGCCAGGCTTAACTTATTATGATGAATTGAATTTGCTTTATGATAAAACAATATTTACTTACCGGTTTGATATTTTTTTGCTGCAAAATTTCAGCATCAGCACAAACAAGCAAAACCCCTCCCAACATCATCCTCATAATCGCCGATGACCTTGGTTACAGCGACCTTGCCAGTTACGGAAATTACCATGTGCATACACCCAATATTGATTCGCTGGGCATAAAGGGAGTACGTTTTACACAGGCCTATGTAACATCGCCCATATGTGCCCCATCCCGTATGGGCATCATTACAGGCCGCTATCAGCAACGCTTTGGCGCCGAGTTTATGCTGTACGATAAGTTTGATAAATCGGTAAAGAAAAAAATAACCCGGCATTTATTTTCTTTACAAAAAAAACCAATTGGCATTGCCACACTAAAGCCCGATTTTTTTTTAGACCGTTCTGTTTATGTAACCGACCTGCCTGCAAGCGAAATAACCATTGCCGAAATGCTGAAACAAAATGGCTACGCAACCGGTTATGTTGGCAAATGGAATCTTACTTCTTCGTCAACTGTTTTTCCGGATATGCATGGCTATGATTACGCTTATTATTTTGATGGCGCACTCAGCCGCTATGTTGATGATCCGGTTGATACCAGCCTGTACATCAGCATGCATTTGCCCTGGGCTTTTTCCGAAATTCCTGCCTGGGCGCCAAGGCATGGCTCCACGGCAATTAAAGAAGGCAGAAGCATTGTAAAAGATCCGGGCTATCTTACTTTTTCGCTGGCTGGCAAGGGCATTGATTTTATTGAGCGCAATAAAACAAAACCGTTTTTTCTTACGCTTTCTTTTAATGCACCGCACGATCCCTTCCAGGTACCAAAAAAATATTACGAACGCATACAAACCGAAACAGATTCGGTAAGGCGTGTGTACAGCGGTATGATTGAAGCCCTTGATGATGCAGTTGGCACTGTGCTTCAAAAGCTTCAGCAGGAAGGCCTTACAGACAACTGCCTTATTTTTTTCATCAGCGATAATGGCGGTGCCACTTACACCCGGGCAACAGATAATGCACCGCTGCGTGGCGGCAAAGCAACGCATTTTGATGGCGGTATTTCGGTTCCTTTTTTTATTAAATATCCCAATGGTTTACATGCAAGGCAAACATACAGTCACCCGGTTTCATCGCTTGATATTTTCAGTACCATTGCAGCAGTAAGCGGCAGTGTACTGGCAACTGACCGTACCTATGATGGTGTTAACCTGCTCCCCTATCTTACAAATGATTCGCTGTTGCCGCACCATGATTTTTTTTGGAGAAGCGGTTATTCAAAAGCCTTTCGCCGCGGCGATTGGAAATTATATGTGAATGAAAAAAATAAGGTTACTTACCTCTTTAATATTGCGGAAGACCGTGCAGAAAAACATGACCGGTCAAAAGACCGGCCCGATAAATTAAAAGAGTTACAGGATGCATTAAAAGATTGGGAGCAAAAAAATTCGGTACCGCCATTATGGCCAAGTGCTGCCGATGTGCTTATTGAGGTGAATGGAAAGTGGTTTCGGTTTCCGAGTTGATTTAAAAGCTGTAAAGACAATAAGAAATATTTTTTTCTCAGCTTCGCTGTGAAAAAAGGTTTATCAATCCTTCAAAAAATACAATATGCCACATTTTGTAATTGAATGTTCAGAGAACATCATTAAAATAAAAATGCCTGAAGAAATTATACAGGCCGTTTACAACATTGCAGTATCAACCAATCTTTTTGCTGTTGGAGATATCAAGGTTAGGATAAAAACCTATACTCATTATACAGTTGCAGGAACCGCTAATGATTTTGTGCATGTGTTTGGGTACATCATGCAAGGCAGAAATACCGAACAGAAAGCAAATTTTTCAAAACAAATGGTGAGCAAACTAAAAACTATGTTTCCGGATGTACCGGTTATATCAATGAATGTAATTGATTTTGAAAAAGCTACGTATTGCAACAAGTCGGTGGTATAGGTCTTATTATCGCTTTCCATCGCAGCAGGTGTTCCCCAATACGTGAGCCGCCACAAACTTGTCTCACAACAAGCGAAACAACAAAGCATTTTAATAATTGAAAACCTTCCGTATAAATTTTACGCCAATATATTTATTGGGCGGTATATAAGCCGAGAAGAGGTCTTTTGTTTGTTTAGATTGAAATTTGGTGCCGAATTCCTTCCATAAAATATCCCAGTTTATATCCTTGTTATTAACAATATCCATGTTTATTTTATCAAGCAACGGATCATTAATGAGTTTTGAACCAACACTGCGGGTTGCAATAATATTTACATCGGGGTTTAGTTCAAATACTTTTAAAACCTGGCTGTAACCACCACAGGAACCGAGGAATACAAACTGGCTTGATGCAGTCATCTTTCTTAAGCTTTGCTGCAAGTGATAACTGTGTCCCCGATGAATAAAAGAGGTAACCTCGTAGCCCTCGTGTTCTATTGCCAGTAACATTTCATCTTGTGAAGAGTCACTACCTTGTTTTGTATTGGGCTTATTCATGTAAACCCTCATTTTATTACCCGATCTTGAATTGAAGACAATATAATTTCCCAGGTCCTTTTTATCCCACAGCTTAGCGGCATAGGATGCGGTACTGCTGGTAAATGAACTGGCTGCATCATCGTCATCATAAAAAAAACATGCCTGCACAATATTATCCTGTTTTTGTAAGCGTTGTATCTGCAGTACATCGTAGGAATTGTCGCTGTTATACTCATTTTTATCAAGCAGTATATCTTTAAACCCGCCATACATCCGCTGGTACATAAAACGATTCAGCATATCAGGTTTCTTTTGAATTTTATCTATTTCAGCAATCAGAGAATTCTTTATTCCTTCGTGGTGCCTGATTTCATAAAGCACTTCTGCCATTGTCATCGCATCCAGAATAATCTCATTATCGGTAAGCTGTTTATTTGGAAGACCGGCAAGATATTTTCCAAAAAACATGGACACTTTTTCTTCATTCAGGTTGCTTACCAGTTCATCAACCAAACCAAAATCAGAAATATTTGAAATAAACTCATCAAACTGGTAATAGCCAATATCATCAAAGAACTTATCCAGGCCTCCTTTATCAGCCTCTTTCAGGAATTTTTTAAAAACATACAGAAAGCTCGATGTGTATAGTGCATCACTACCCCCAATTACAAGTTCATTTCTGCCGGCAACCAGCAAAAAGTAAAGGTCGTTTACGGAAAGTGTATTTACAGAAACAAAACGGATGTTGTCAGGAGATTCATGCAGATCATTTATTGCTTTAATGAAATAGTGATTTGCAATTTTTCTATTTAAATCTGTTATTGGCTGTTTTAAAAATTCATGTGTTTCCTGATCTGTACTGGTATAAAGCCTGATTGCTTCTTTAACAAAAGCATGGTAATAATCCTGCGGCACCAGTGTAAGTTTTTTTATTGAATCTGCACTAATCCGGTTTTCATAAATGGCCAGGCTAAATGGTATTGCTCTTTCATAATACTCATCCATTTTTATCTGAGAGATTGCCTTAATACTTTTTCTGTTACTGTTATTTACAAGATGGGTATAAGCGGTATCATTATCAGCAATTTTTTTAATCAGGATATCAGGCGCTCCATTAGCCAGGGCATAAAGCAATGTGTCTTTATATGCTGCATATTGGGGTAATTGAATTCTGCTGGAAATAAAATATGGATCGTGTAACATTTCCCGGAGGCCATTGAAAGTTTTTATGCTGTCGCCCAGTAACAGTCCATCAAAAACATATTGAAACATGCTACTCTTGGTAATATTTATACTCTCATAGAGTTTAACAATTGATGCTTTATTATAAGTTTTTAGGGTTAAAAGAAAATCCTGGTTTACAGAGGGAATCCTCAGTGAATTAATTGCCCTCGCATTAATCTTGTTATTACATACATCAAACAGTCTTATAAGAATATCTTTTATTGGCTTTTTATCAACGGTAACCTTTTTTTTAATTAAAGAATCGCAGGTGATTGAATAAAACCGGTCAATATTCTGGGAGTAAGCCTTATCAATGTATCTTATTTTTAAAGTTTTTATTATCCTGGCTTTTGAATAGGCATAGCTATCCTGTGCGGTTGCAGTGAAAGAGATCAGCAGTAATGCAAAAAAGAACACTATTAAAGAAAAGTATGATTTGCTGTAAGACTTTAGGGTTATCTGCACTTGTCTATGTTTTTTATGAATTTTGAATAAGGTATTAAACTGAACTGTAAACTGAATAAAAGTAAAAAAAACCTGAAACAGCACTATTTAGTTAACGTATTACTAAATGTGTGCCAATGAAGATTTTAACAGAGATAACATTCTAAAATGTGGTAACTTTGCAACTAATAAATAAACGGGTTTACCGTTACTATAATAAGTACTGAATTTAAACTTCAGGAAATTATGAAAACAGTTATAAAGTTCTTTACTATGTTTACTTTACTTATTGCATCTGTTGATGCGATGAGTACTTCATTAGATAACCCGGTTAATGATCTAACAAAAAGAAAAATTCCGGAAAACACACCCTCTTCCAACGAACTGAAAATTACTCCTTATCATTTTATAAAAGCTGCTGATCTTACTATAGATAGTGATACTGCAAATAACCCGATTGCTTTAAAAAACATGACCGGGCCTGGCCGTTTAAAGCGACAGGCTGATTTAATAAGGGATTATGCAAGGGTAAATAATTACAGTATGGAATATTGTTTCCTGGTTGATATGTCCATCCCTTCCGGTAAAAAACGTTTTTTTGTTTACAACCTGCGAAAAGATTCTTTAGAATTTTCAGCAATGGTATCACATGGCTTTGGTTCAACACAGAAAGAGAAAGATTGTGAAGATCAATTGATGTTCTCCAATATGCCTTACAGCTTTAAAACTTCTCTTGGTAAATACAAAATTGGTAAACCCTATAAAGGAACTTATGGCTTATCCTATAAATTATATGGTTTAGATAGTACTAATAACAGAGCATTTGAACGGGCCATTGTTTTACATTCAGATTTGCATGTTCCGGAGAATGAAACCTTTCCCGGCCGCATTTATCAAAGTGCAGGCTGCCCTACCGTAACCCCTAATTTCCTGCCAATACTTGGTAGTTTTATCAAGTCTTCCAAAAAACCAATTTTGATGTGGATTTATAATTGATATTCAGCCGCAGCAGGTTACATGACAAAAAGCAAGAATTTTTTTATTGTTCCATTAATTCCATATACCTGATTATCGCCCTTCTTACATCCGATCTTGCATCATTTAAATCGGTAAATACAGGATATACTTTTACCATATCCGGATTATCTTTTGTAAGAAAATCGAGGTTAGCTTCGCCACCCGTCATTAAAAAATCAGTAATGGCAACTTTGTAAATTTTACCTCTATCAACCGGTATATTTTTTAAAGACCAGGTACTGCTATCGCTGTTAAGCGTTGCGGAGGATTGCAGAAAACCGCCACTACCAATATTCTTTTTACCGGCATTTAATATTTTTATCAGCAGGCTGCCCTTCATATCTACTTCCATAATGCTGCCGCCAAAAGGCAGACTGCGTAATACATCATATTGTGTTACGGGCATTTGCACAATATCTACATTCACTATGCGGCGGAGTGCGGGGTGCCGGCGGCAC
>JANMWP010000626.1:0-3980 GCA_031394065.1 Chitinophagaceae bacterium | reverse complement strand
AAACAATACGTCCAAATTAATAAGCTTATTGCCGAAAGAAAAACCGGTACAGTATTTTGATAACTATTAATAAAGAAGCTAAACGAAAAGATCATTAAAATTGTACAAAGCAAAATAGCAGGCCCAAGAATAAACAATGCTAAACCTCCATTGCATGGCCCTCCATCTCTTGCCAAATGCATAATTCCAAAGATTGTATAACTTAATGAAGCAATAAAGTATAATCCGTAAAGCTTTTTATATCTAAAGTTCATGGTTTAATTATATAAGACAATATACAAAAATACTTTCTTTCGTTGCAGAACAAGTTCGCAACGATGATGCTATGATACTATATAGGTAGTGTCATAAAAAAAGTCCCAGTAAAAAACCAGGACTTTAAAAGAATTAACGGAACAGAGGTTACTTATTCTTCTGTTTTGGTTTCTTCAGCAGCCGATGCTTCAATTTCAGCTTCAATAGTATCAGCAGCAGGTGCTTCAACAGTTGGAGTTTCAACTTTAGCTTCTACCTTTTTTACAATCGGTTGGTCACGCTTGTCGTTACGGGCCTTTTTATGGGCTCCCTGGCGGCGTGTTACGTTTGAATCATGTTCAACAGTCCATGCTGTGAATTTTTCCATTGCACCTGCTTCATCAAATAAGCCTAAGCCTACTCCACGAAGTAAATGTTTCAGATACAACACTCCTTTGAAAGAAAGGATACGGCGTACAGTATCGGTGGGTTGAGCACCTTTTTGTAACCAGTCCAATGCTTTCTGACGATCTACCTGAATAGTTGCAGGAACCGTTAAAGGATTGTAAGTACCTAATTTTTGGATAAATTTACCGTCACGTGGCGCACGGCCATCTGCTACAACGATGAAATAAAAGGGTCGCTTCTTTGAGCCATGCCTTTGCAGTCTCATTTTTACAGCCATAAATAGAAATTTTTGGTTGTTATTAAATAGGGTTTATCCTTAAAAAAGGATGACAAAGATAATTACTTATTTTTAAAAGAATGAAAAAGACTATAAATTTCAATATTTAGCTTCTAAAAACACCGTTTTATCTTTTACCCATTCCCGGCATCATGCCCTTTGGCATTTTGTTCATCATCTTCATCATGCCTTTCATCTGTTCAAACTGCTTTAAAAAAGCATTTAACTCGGCAATATCTTTTCCGGCTCCTCTGGCAATCCGGGTTTTGCGCCCGGGGTTTATTAAATCGGGGTTGCGGCGTTCCTGCAGCGTCATGGAATTAATCATGGCCTCAATGCCCTTAAAAGAATCATCGTTTATATCCACATCTTTTATCTGTTTGCCTACACCGGGTATCATACCCATCAGGTCTTTGATGTTACCCATCTTTTTTATCTGCTGCAACTGGGTTTTAAAATCCTCAAAATCAAATTGATTTTTACGGATCTTTTTTTCCAAGCGGGCTGCTTCCTTTTCGTCAAACTGTTCCTGCGCTTTTTCTACCAGGCTCACAATATCGCCCATGCCTAAAATTCGCTGGGCCATACGCTCGGGATAAAACACATCGAGTGTATCCATTTTTTCGCCACTGCTGGCAAATTTGATGGGTTTGTTTACGGTGTATTTAATTGATAAAGCTGCACCACCACGGGTATCGCCATCTAACTTGGTAAGCACAACACCGCTAAAATCCAACCGCTCATTAAATGCAGCGGCAGTGTTTACGGCATCCTGACCGGTCATACTATCAACTACAAATAAAATTTCCTGTGGATTGATGGCTGCTTTAATATTAGCAACCTCTGTCATCATCACTTCATCAACCGCCAAACGGCCGGCAGTATCAATGATGATTACATTTTTATTTTTTGCCCGGGCTTCCTTAATGGCATTCTGTACAATGGAAACTGCATCCTTATTTTCTCTTTCGCTGTAAACAGGTACATCAATCTGTCCGCCCAAAACCTCCAACTGATCAATCGCCGCAGGGCGGTAAATATCGGCTGCTACCAACAAGGGCGATTTACCCTTTTTTGTTTTAAGATAATTAGCCAGCTTGCCACTGAAAGTTGTTTTACCACTACCCTGTAATCCTGCAACCAAAATAATTGCCGGACTACCGCTGATATTAAATTCACTTTCGCTGCCACCCATTAATTCTGTCAGTTCGTCCTGTACAATTTTTACCATTTGCTGGCCCGGATTAACAGCCAGCAATACTTTTTCGCCCAGTGCTTTTTCTTTAACCTTATCAGTAAATTCTTTGGCAATTTTATAATTCACATCGGCATCTACCAAAGCACGACGGATATCTTTTACGGTATTGGCGATATTTAGTTCGCTGATACGGGCCTGGCCTTTTATATTCTTAAAGGCTGATTCTAATTTTTCGCTTAACGAATTAAACATACGCTGTTGATTTTTTTATTACACGGATTTAGACGAATTACACGAATTAAGAAGAGCGTTGTTTTACAATTCGTGTAATTCGTTCAATTGGTGTAATCAAATACTAAATGCTTTGTCAATTATTTGTGCCTGCTCTTTTGCATGAACTTTACCGTAACCGGTTGCGGTTGCTGCACTTGGTTGCCGGCTGATGATATAAAAATTGATATTTTTCAAATTCATTCTTAAGAATGTTGCCGCACCCATATTCAATGGCTCTTCCTGCACCCAGTACCAGATGGCTTTGCTGTATTTTTTATATAGTTCATCCAGTTGCTTTTGTGGCAGCGGATGAATCTGTTCCATCCTTACAATCGCAACATCGGTTCTGTTTTCTTTTTGCTGGCGCTCTGCCAGGTCGAAATATATTTTTCCGCTGCAACACAAAACTTTTGTAACGGATGTTGCATCCTGTATGGTTGCATCGTCCAGCACTTCTTTAAATCCACCACTTGTAAATTCATCTTTGGTACTATAACTTCCGGGGTGACGTAAATTTGCTTTTGGCGAAAAATTCACCAATGGTTTTCTAAACGGCCATGCAACCTGCCTGCGCAACAGATGAAAAAAATTGGCAGCAGTGGTAACATTCGATACCACAAAATTCAACTCGGCACACATTTGTAAAAAGCGTTCCATACGGGCACTGCTGTGCTCGGGCCCCTGTCCTTCGTAACCATGTGGCAGCAACAATGTAACACCATTCATACGCTGCCATTTGGTTTCGGCGGCAGCAATAAACTGATCAATAATTGTTTGTGCACCATTGCAGAAATCGCCAAACTGTGCTTCCCAAATTACCAATGCATTGGGATTGGCCATGGAGTATCCATATTCAAACCCAAGCACTGCGTATTCACTCAATAAAGAATTATAAATGCGGAAAGGAGATTGTGTTTTGGTAAAATGATTCAACCGGTTGTATTCATCATTTGTTACCTCATCATACAAGGTTGAATGCCGGTGACTGAATGTACCACGCTTTACATCCTGTCCGCTCATGCGCACATCTTTACCCTCCACCAATAAACTACCGTAAGCCATCAGTTCGGCTGTTGCCCAGTCTATTTTATTTTCATCGCTGAATAACTTTAGTTTATCGCTGATGAGTTTCTCCACTTTACGTAACGGCTTAAAATCGGCAGGCCATTTCATCAGCCCTTCAAACAATAATTTAAATGCGTCATTGCCAATTGCAGTAACCGGTGATGCATCAAAATCTTCAGCAGTTGCTTTGCGTAAACTTTTCCAAACCAGTTCGGGTGGTTGGTAACTGTAAGGCAGGGGATGCTGTTTTACTTCATCAAGTCTTTCCTGCAAATCTGCTAAAAATTTTTGTTCCATTTCCTTTGCAAGGGCCTGTGCATCGGGTTCTCCATTCTGCATGAGAAATTGTGTATAAACCTCTCTTGGGTTAAGATGTTTATCAATCAAAGCATACAACTGAGGCTGGGTAAACTTAGGCTCATCGCCTTCGTTATGCCCGTGTTTGCGGTAGCAAACCATATCAATAAAAATATCGCTGTTAAATTCCTGGCGGTAAAGTGTAGCAATTTCGCAGGCTTTTACAAC
>JANMWP010000618.1:0-4429 GCA_031394065.1 Chitinophagaceae bacterium | reverse complement strand
AACGTAGTTCCAATAATACCGGAAGTATTCTTAAAATATTTTCTTCCAAAAAGTCCAAGCATTAAAAAGCCTGCCAGTGGCAGTAAGGGGATCAGCGCTATGTAAGTTGCGTTTGGCATCAATATTTCATTTCTTCAGCGTTCTCTACATCAATCGATTTATGACTGCGATATAAATTAATAATGATTGCTATGGCTACAGCCGCTTCGGCAGCTGCAATGGCAATAATAAAAATGGTAAAGAACAGTCCATCCAATCTGTTGTACCATAAGTATTTATTGAATGCAATAAAATTCAGGTTCACACTATTCAATATCAACTCTACACTCATCAGCATCGTAACAAGATTTCTCCTGGTAAAAAATCCAAACACACCAATAAAGAACAGTGTGGCACTGATGAACAACATATGATATAGTCCCGGTTCAATCATGCTTTTTCAGGTTTACTTTTTAATGCGATTACAATACAGCCGATCAATGCAGCCAATAATAAAATACTTACTACTTCAAAAGGCAATGCATAACCTGTATCAGCAACGCCCAGCATTTGATTGCCGATGTTGGCTACTGTTGGTGCAACCGGTTGATTGGCCGTTGCAGCAAATGAATGTTGCGCCAACTGCAGCATCACCAATGCAAGGCCGCAAAATGCAGCCAGGGCAGCAAATAACTGTCTTCCCAATTTTTGTTTGGGCAATTGCTCGCCTGCCTGTTGGGTAAGAAAAATAGAAAAGATGATCAACACCACTATACCACCAACATACACAACAATCTGCACCGCAGCAATAAATTCGTATTGCAGCCAGAAATAAATGCCGGCAATTCCAATCAAACAAAATAACAAATAGATTGCAGCCCTGAAGATCATTCTTGTAGTTACAGAAAGCACCGCACTCACTAACGTAAGTGCAGCCAGTAAATAAAATATGATCGTTGATCCACTCATTATTCTATACCCTCTCTTATTTTTGAATCAGGTTTGTTTAAAATTTTAGTCAGCTCACTTCTGTTAAAAACACTGTGCTCAAATGTTTGCGCCATTTTTATTGCATCCGTTGGGCAGGCAACGATACACAGGTTACACATGGTACACAGTTCCAGGTGATACACAAATTTGTCGATTGCTTTTTTCTTTTTGCCTTCGGGTGTTATATCAAATTTGGTAACAATTTTAATGGTTGCATTGGGGCATGCCAGTTCACAGGCTGTGCAACCGGTACAGGCATGTTCATTGTTCTCATCGTGTATCAAAACAACTTCTCCTTTAAACCGGTCGGCCAGTACAAGGGTATCCCGGTTATCGGGATATTGCTCTGTAATAATTTCTTTGTGATGCGTAAAATAATAGCCGGTGCGGCGCAAGCCAATGAGCAATGATTTTACACCGCTGAAAACATCTTTTATGTATTTAACTATAAACATGTATTCTACTTTCTTTAAAAATGCCAACCCAGTATTGCTATGGCTGTTGCCAGTAACAGGTTAAACATACTGATTGGTAATAAATATTTCCATTCTAAATTTAATAATTGATCAATTCGCAAACGGGGAAATGTCCACCTGAACCACATGATTACAAAAATTAAAAAAAACGTTTTTCCAAAAAACCAGATGCTGGATGGAATATAATCCATCACATGATTAAATGCCTGCCAGTGACCAATATGAAAAGGCATCCATCCACCTAAAAATAAAGTAGCACCAATGGCACATACAATAAATACATTGATATACTCGGCCAAAAAAAATAAAGCGAATTTCATTCCTGAATACTCAGTATGAAATCCAGCAGTTAATTCGGATTCTGCTTCGGCCAGATCAAATGGTGCCCGGTTTGTTTCGGCTGTTACCGCAATAATAAAGATTACAAATGAAATAAGCACCGGTATATGTCCTTTAAATATCCACCAGCCATTAGCCTGTGCATTGATGATATCGGTGATATTTAAACTACCGGTAAAAACAACAATGGTAAGAATAGACAGGCTTGCTGATAATTCATAACTCACAATCTGTGCTCCGCTTCGCATGGCTCCCATTAATGAATATTTATTGTTGCTGGCCCAGCCTGCCATTAAAATACTGATGACCATGATGGAAGAAACTGCCGATACATATAATACACCGATATTGAGATCCCAAAGCTGAAAGTTTTTTGCAAAAGCAATTGGTGCCATTAATAACATGGCAACAATCATGGCAATAAACGGTGCCAGGTTAAATAAAAATTTATCCGACCCATCCGGTGTCAATCCTTCTTTCACCAGTAATTTCAAAGTATCTGCCAGCGATTGCAACATACCCTTTGGACCAACACGATTGGGGCCCAGCCTGATCTGCATCCATGCAGCTACCCTTCTTTCCATCAGTACCAAAACCAAACCCAGTATAGCAAACAAGCTTATCACAACAATGCCAGCAATCACCATTTCCATGATTAATGCCCATGTTGGATTGAAGGTTTGGTTCAACCAGTTATGAATTGCATTTGATATGTCACTTAAGCTCCACATAAAAAACCCCCTCCGCCCCCTGAAGGGGGAACTTTGGAGAATACTATTTTAAGTTCTTTTCAATTCTTTCTAAATCTTTTGCCTTTTCAAAAATCAAATTTCCTGCCCCGTAAAACATGTTTTCTTTCATATTCATTCCGCCTTCCGAAATAAAATAAAACCTCCAGCAATATCAGACTCCCAAGTTCCCCCTTCAGGGGGCGGAGGGGGTTGTTTTATCTATCTATATCCGGTATTACTAAATCCAATGTTCCCATCATCGCAACAAGGTCGCCCAACTTACTACCTGTGGCCATGTGGCCAAGTGCCGAAAGATTGGAAAATCCCGGTGAACGGAATTTGATGCGGTACGGAGTTGATGCTCCTTCACTCACTATATACACACCCAATTCGCCACGGGCCGTTTCCACTCTTGAATAAAATTCTCCTTTCGGTAATTTCAACACAGCTTTTGTTTTGGCCTGAAATTCACCTTCCGGAATACTATCAATAAGCTGTTCAATAATGCGGATAGATTGTTTCATTTCCCTTATCCGCACCATGTAACGTGCAAGTGAATCACCATCAGTTTCCAGTATTTCATCAAACTGCACTTTATCATAAAGGGCATAAGGATATAATTTACGGATATCACAATTAACTCCACTTCCCCTTGCTGTTGGGCCCGAGCATCCAAATGAAACAGCATCTTCTTTTGATAAAACACCAACCCCTTTCATGCGGTTAATAAAAATAATATTGCCGGTTACCAGTTCATCATATTCATCAATCTTATGTTTAAACAGCGTAATAAATTCTTTTACTTTTTTCTGAAAATCAGGATGCAGGTCGGCCATTAAACCGCCCGGCACATTATAATTCATAGTAAGCCTGGCGCCACAGGTTTCTTCCATAATCTCATTTATTTTTTCCCTTTCTCTGAAAGCATGAAAGAAAGGCGTGAATGCGCCGATATCCATGGCCATGGCGCCCCACCACAATTCATGCGATGCAATCCGGGTAAGCTCATCCATAAGCACACGTATCACCTGCGCTCTTTCCGGCACCTCTATCTGCATACCTTTTTCAACACATAAACAACAGGCGTGATTATTTATATGAGCCGAGAGATAATCCATGCGGCTGGTAACATAAATAAATTGCCGGTAGGTTAAACTCTCACACATTTTTTCAATAGAGCGATGTATATAACCGAGATGAGGTTCAACCTTTTTAATAGTTTCTCCGTTCAATGTAATAACCAAATGCAATACACCATGTGTTGCAGGATGCTGTGGTCCTACATTGATGATTAAGTCTCCAGCCCCTCCTAAATCCTCCCCTGAGGGGAGGACTTGTGAACCGCTTTTCAATATTTCAGTTTCTCTAAACATTTAAATTTTTATACAACATAATCTTCGCAATTATCTACTACATTTCCTCCCCTCCGGGGAGATTAGGAGGGGCTACTTAAAGTTTTATCATATTCACCGGGTCTTCAAAATCTTTACGCATCGGATTTTTTCCTTCCCATCCATCCGGCAATATCAATAACCTCAGATCGGGATGGTTTAAAAAATTAACGCCAAACATTTCATACACTTCCCGTTCAAGAAAATTGGCAGTTTGCCAGATATGGCTTACCGTTTCTATTTCGGGGTTATCATTACTTAAAATAGATTTGATAACTATATTATGCCGGAATATGGTTGAGCTTAGATGATAAACCATAGTAAGGTTTGTCTTAAAATCGATACATGTTAAACAGAAAAGATAATCGAATTGTAAACCCTTTTCGTGGCGAAGCTGTTGTGCCAATGGCAACCAATCTTTAGCCCCAACAGAAATATTAAGCCATTCACCCGTTTCATCAAAAGTGTCGGCAGCAAGCAGTTCTGTTATTTTGGCTTTCAATTCTTCGGTATTCATAAAATT
>JANMWP010000606.1:0-3462 GCA_031394065.1 Chitinophagaceae bacterium | reverse complement strand
GAAAATAAAACAGCTGATGAAAAAATAAAGGTATTGGAGCAATTGAAAACAGATTTGCATTTACCAGCTGTTCCACTGCACATTGAATGTTTCGATAATTCAAATTTCCAGGGAAGTTACCCGGTATCTGCCGTTGTATGTTTCAAAAATGGCGAACCCAGTAAAGCTGAATACAGGCGCTTTAAAGTAAAGACTGTAGTTGGCATTAACGATTTTGCTTCCATGACTGAAGTTGTTTACAGGCGTTATAAAAGGCTGCTTGATGAAAAACAGCCATTGCCTCAATTAATTATTATTGATGGAGGCAAGGGACAGTTAAGTGCTGCCATGCAAAGTATAGCTGCATTAAACCTGCCAGGCACAACTTCGGTAGTAGGCCTGGCAAAAAATGAAGAAGAAATTTTTTTTCCGGGAGATACAGAATCTGTAAAACTTCCCTGGGATAGTGAAAGCCTGAAACTGATCCGCAAAATAAGAGATGAGGTGCATAATTATGGCATTACCTATCATCGTAACCTGCGCAGCAAAGGCACATTTGTAAATGAACTGGAACAGATAAAAGGCATTGGCAAAGCAACAGCTGATTTGCTGCTCAAGGAATTTAAATCTGTTAAAAATATTAAAACGAAAACTGTAGAAGAAATGACTGCAGTTATTGGAAAGGCTAAGGCTGAATTATTAATGAATAGTTTTCATTTATAAAAAAGGGGCCTGAATAGAAATTCAGCCCCGTTTAAAATCCAATATCCTATGAAAAACCAAGACGAAGTTAAACATTCAATTTTTTATAAACAATACCCTATTTGAGGTATAGGCTTAAAATTGATACCCGTTACGTTACTTATAAAAAAGCCCCCGTTTAAAAACAGGGGCTTTAAAACTAAATTATAAAATGACTTATTAATACGACCAAAGATCCTGCTCGTAGTTGAAGATCTTTTCTTTAATATTTTCACCTTCCAGTAATTGAAGTATACCCTTGCCTTTTAAACCGGGGTACTGATCAATAAACCTGTCGTACGGGTTATCAATGGTACTTTTAATAATACGGCCATAAAACATCCGGCCTTCAAACAGGTCTTCCCAGCTCATACGGGCACCATAGTTTTTGCCATTGTAAACATCATATTTCGAAAATATAGGACGCATATCCGGATAATAAACCCAGAATAATTCTGATGTACCTGCAAATTGATTGGTTTGAGCTGTATATTCATTAAACACAGGGCAAATGCCTAATATCCGCCAAAATAACCGGGAGCTTTCCTTATCAAAAATAACTTCTTCCTTAATTCTGAATTTGTAGAAAGAATCCAGCACAATATCACGGGATACTTTTTTATAACTGGTTATATTTCCGAGCGTATCATAGATAGGAATATCTATTGGCTCACCTGCCATTTTTTTAACTATTTCAGCCCTGGTCATTGGTGTTGTAAAACGATCGTCCATAGGATCAAATACGGTAACAGCACTATCCTGTATGGCTTTAAACAATATAGAAATAAAGCGTTGATTACCGTTGTTTTCATCTGCTGCATATTTAAAGGGCAGGTTTATTTTTTCACGGGTATCAATCTCTCTCCATATTTTATGCCTGTACATTGCATCATCTGCTCTTAAGTTTTCATAAGTCAAAGGTGTTCTGTCTTTCAGCATGGTTGTTTCAACAGCTTCATCTGGACGCAATGATTTTTTTACCACTTTAATAGGTAAACTATCATTCAACACTTCCACCGGAGCAGCAACTACAGCAACAGCAGCAACTGAGTCTGCAGAAGCTTCTGTTGGCTGTATTTTTGTTTTAGTCTTTGAGGAAGTAGTTTTACGGGTACTGGCACGTTTTGTTGATGAACGCGTAGTTGCCTTTTTCTTTTGTGCTTCCACTGTGTTTACAAATATACCTAAGCATATTGCCAGCAAAAAATACTTAAAATACTTCTTTTTCATAGTTTCCTTATTTTATACTCCTAGAATAATGAGAATCCGGGAGGGTTTTGAATTGTTCTTGAGACCTTATCAGGACCTACAACGTGAATATTATCAAAAATTACTGTGGAACCCGGTACTAAAGTTTTCATGTAATCTGCTGCCGGAGCAAGACTGCCACTATTGATGGTAATTTTTTTAACATTCCTATCGCCGGGATTATTGAAATAAATAGTCGCACTGGTTACACTGAAACTGGCCGCAAAATCAAAGTTTTTCAAATCAGCACGCACAAAAGGTTGATTTCTAAAAGCAACCGCCTGCATTGTACCACCACCACTTTGTCCAACCATAATGATTGGATCGGGAATGCGTTTAATTCGAAAATCAAATTTACTGGATTTACCATCTGCTGATACAGTTATACTAGCTGCACCTATTTCAGAAACTGTAACTATTCTGTTAGAACCTGAACCACTGATATTACAGCCTGAAGGTGTTACAGTTGTTTTATCCCACCCAGAACCTGAAGAAATTGTTATAGGATTATCAACACCTATATAGAATACATTCATTTTATCCAGCATTATTGCAGCTCCACCGGGTACACCTACTACATATTCAATAGTTTTGCTAATGGGTATCTGCTTGCCTTGTTCGTTTGTAAAACTTCCATTAACCTGAATTGTATGCTTACCTGATCCGCTTACGGTTGTTTTATATTCTCCCTGACCTGCCACCAAATTAATAGGGCTGCCATTTATAGATATATTACTTCTTACTGTAGAACTGTATGCACCAACACCAGCGGTAACCACCAGTTCCTGACCCGGCATTAAGTAATTAGAATTTTGCCCAACCAATACTCCTACTTCGTCCATATGGACTTCAACAGCCCCTACCTGGCTGGCACAAAAAGTAACTACCTGGCTTTCAACATTCTTCACATTATTTTGAAATTTGCTCAACATGGTAAGTGCCGCAACTGTGGGTGTCATATGGAAATACCCTGTTGTAAAATCTTTCTTCCCTTCTTTTCCCTGAACTCCGTCTGTGCTGATAGGAAAGTTGGCTTCATACTTTGCTCTTATTTTGGGATCCAGGTCCAGTATTTTCTTTTTAAAGTCTTCCAGTCTTGCCTTTAACTGATTACCCTTACCGTTTGTTTCAAATATGCGTGTTGATGCGTCAAGATTATCTTCTTTAAAATCTTCTGTCCCGTCTTTTTTAATAACCAACCCCGCTCCTTTTTTTAATTCCTGTTTCAAATCATTTATATATGAATCCACTTCGGCGGTATAAGCCTTGGCCTTTTCTGCCAGGGGCTGCCATAATGCTGCCTGTACTTTAGTCTCATCCTTATTCAACATTTCCGATAGTGATTTATATAAAATTCCATTGGAAGTTGATATGCTTGCATTAGAACTTTGCAAACTTTTATCCACCGTTTTAAAGGCTTCTATCACTTCGTTTGATACGTTCAGCGCCAAGATAGCGGTCAACACCAAATACATAATGTTGATCATCTTTTGC
>JANMWP010000600.1:0-1668 GCA_031394065.1 Chitinophagaceae bacterium | reverse complement strand
CAATCCTGGCTTCACTGATTACATTGGGTATATCTGTGGTTAGCCTGGCTTACGCCGATAATACAAAGCACTTTTATCTAAATAACGTAAGCTATTTCTGGTTAAAATATCTTGGCAGTAATTTCAGTATTGGCCTGGATGGAATGGGGCATCTGCTTACAGCTTTAACTGCTGTTTCTTTCCCGGTAATATTTATTGCCACTTATAAAACAAACTATAAAAATGCAAATGTATTTTATGGTTTAATGTTGCTGACTCAGTCTGGTTTAATGGGCGTTTTTACAGCCCTGGATCTGTTGGTGTTTTATTTCTTTTGGGAACTGGCGGTTATACCGGTTTACTTTTTATGCAGCCGCTGGGGTGGCGAAAGACGAATTCAGGCAACATTTAAATTCTTTGTATACACATTTACAGGTTCTTTATTAATGCTGGTTGGTATTATTTACCTGTATATGCATACCATGCCAACAGCATTTGCTGCACATTCATTTTCTATGAATGCTGTTTATTCAGCAATGCTTTCTCCTGCCGAAAAAAACTGGATATTCTGGCTTTTCTTTATTGCCTTTGCCATTAAGATGCCGGTATTTCCGTTTCATACCTGGCAGCCTGATACCTATGAGCAGGCACCAACATCAACAACCATGGTGCTGAGTGGTATTATGGTTAAGATGGGTGTGTTTGCTGTTATCCGCTGGATACTGCCGATTTTCCCTGATGCAGTTACAAAGTTTGACAATATAGTAATTGGCCTTTCAGTAATTGGCATGATTTACGCCAGTTTAATCGCTATCAAGCAGGATGATCTGAAGCGTTTTGTTGCTTACTCATCCATTGCTCATATTGGTTTAATGTGTGCGGCTATTTTTACAAAAAGCGAAATTGGTTTGCAGGGTGTAATGATACAGATGTTCAGTCATGGTATAAATATAATTGGCATGTGGATAGTGGTTGACCTGATTGAAAAACAAACCGGTACCCGAAAAATTTCGGAGTTGGGTGGCATTGCACATAAAGCGCCGGCCTTAACCATTTTTCTGGTAGTGATTGCCCTGGCCAATATTGCCCTTCCTTTAACCAATGCTTTTGTAGGCGAGTTTATGATGTTTACAAGCCTGTTTAAATTTAATGTTTGGTACACAGCATTTGCAGGGTTGAGTATCATTTTGGCAGCGGTTTATACATTAAATATGGTGCAGAAAGTTTTTTATGGCGAGGCAAATTCCATTACTGAAGAAATGCAGGAAATTTCTTTCAATCAAAAACTGATGTTGGGTGTTTTGGTTGTATTTATTTTTCTGTTTGGGGTTTATCCACAACCATTATTTGATTTAACAAAAGACACAGTAATGACTATAGTAACAAGATTTAAATAACAAAACATAATCTTCTTCATTTCCCTTCCCCTTCGGGGAAGGATAGGATGGGGCTGGAACAAGCTATGAACGCAATAATATTAACAGCAATCTGGGGAGTATTGATGATGTTGGGCGGCGCTTTTATTAAAAGTAAAGCCATGCCTAAATACCTGGCCATTTTTGGATTGGCGGTAATACTGATTGCCAACTGCATGCAATTGAATTCGGGCATGTCATTTTTTACGGTTGATGTAAAGGAGATGCTGCATTTCAACAGTTTTAATTTAACCTTTATCAATATTGCTTTTGG
>JANMWP010000161.1:0-1930 GCA_031394065.1 Chitinophagaceae bacterium | reverse complement strand
CCTTTTGGTAAATTTTTGCTGCTTAACATTTATTATTGACTGTGATTAATGTTTAAAATGCCGGAGACCGGTGATAACCATCGCTAAATTATTTGCTTTACAATATTCAATGGAATCTTTATCCCGTATTGAACCGCCGGGTTGAATAAAGGCATTTATGCCGGCTGCATGTGCAATCTTTACACAATCATCAAACGGGAAAAAAGCATCGCTGGCAAGTGTTGCACCAGTTAAATCAAAATTAAACTGCTTTGCTTTTTCTATTGATTGACGCAGTGCATCAATACGGCTTGTTTGTCCACAACCTTTTCCAAACAATTGTTTATTTTTTACCAGTGCAATGGCATTACTTTTTAAATGTTTACAAACAATATTGGCAAATATCAAATCTTCTTTTTCTCTTGCTGTGGTTTCTCTGCCACCTTCCTCTTTCCAATCTGTAAAGTTGCCGGTATCGTTTTGCTGCGTTAATATTCCGTTTAAAACAGATTTATATTGATGCGTTGCGGCCAGTTTTGTTTTTTGCTGTAAGAGTATTCTGTTCTTTTTAGTTTTCAAAATTTCCAGTGCATCCAAATCAAATGATGGCGCAATCAATACTTCAAAAAATATTTCATTGATGGCATTGGCTGTAGCCATATCTACGGTTGCATTACAAACCAGTACACCACCAAACGCACTCTCCGGATCGCCGGCCAGTGCCGCATCCCAGCTTTCCTTTACTGTTGGTCTGGATGCAATGCCACACACATTGGTATGTTTGATGATGGCAAAAATAATCCCGGCCTCCCCTAAATCCCCTCCCGTGAAGGGGACTTTTGCACTCTGCGGATTTGATGAACTTTTGAATTCTTCAATCAGTTGAACAGCCGCATCCACATCAACGAGGTTGTTGTAAGATAATTCCTTACCATTTAGCTTTTCAAATATTTCATCGGTGTTGCCATAAAATACACCCTGTTGGTGTGGATTTTCACCATAGCGCAAAACCGTTTTCTCTTTATTGAAAGGATTAATAAAATCTGACTGGTTAAAATAATTGGAGATGGCCATATCGTAACCGGTACAAACATCAAATGCTTTTATGGCAAACATGCGGCGTTGCTCAATGGTTGTTTCACCTTTTTGTTCTTTCAGAATTTCTTCCAGCAAAGCATAATCTTTTTTTGCAGCAACCACCACAACCGAAGCATGATTTTTTGCTGCAGCCCGTATCATAGAAGGACCGCCGATGTCAATTTTTTCGATGATGAGCTTTTCATCAGTGGTAGATTTTACTGTTTCTTCAAACGGATACAGGTCAACTATCACCAAATCAATTTCCGGTATTTTATATTCATGCATTTCAGCAACATGCTCTGCATCTTCCCTTTTACCTAATATACCGCCAAATACTGACGGGTGAAGTGTTTTAACCCTTCCGCCTAAAATAGACGGATAGGTTGTAAGCGTTTCAACCGGTACGCAGGGAATACTTAAATCTTCAATAAATTTTTGTGTGCCGCCTGTTGAGTAAATGGTAATACCCAAATCATGTAATTGCTGAACAATTTTTTCCAGGCCATCTTTATAAAAAACTGAAATAAGGGCCGACTGAATTCTTTTTTGCATCTGCATTGATTAAGTTGGCTGTATCAGAAAATTGCAGCCGGTAAGTATATAATTTCGCCGCAAATTTACAGATTTAAACTGTAGCAAATTGTATGAATGTATTTAAAATTATAGCTGACAAAATCCATTAATTTAGTTAAAGCGGCTACAAAGCCTTGTGCTTTTAAGCTCCCCTCTCCTTTGGAGAGGGGTTGGGGGTGAGGTCAAATTGATTATTTGATAAAAGGTATTTCCGGTTTTGGCTCTGCACCCGGTTTTCTGTAACCATTTAGCCTGATCTCGGCTCTGGCATTTTTAAGAATCTGTTTTGGGTTTTTTG
>JANMWP010000580.1:0-3176 GCA_031394065.1 Chitinophagaceae bacterium | reverse complement strand
CACATAAAGATTTATGGGATGATTTTTTACCCGAAACGCATCACTTAAAACACAGGCATTTACTGGCACTTGAGAATGCACAAATACCTGATGTTGAAAATCATTACTTACAAATATTTATTAAAGACAAACTGATAGGATTAGCTTACCTGCAATTATTTAAGTTTACACATACACATTTAAACTTTGATAACGCTAAAAGCATTAAATCCAGAGTTATAAAATTTGCTTTGCCCAAACAACTGAACCTTCTTATTTGTGGTAATTTATTCAGGATAAATTTTCAGGGTTTTTATTTTAAAAATGAGCAGCACAATGCATTTATATTTGATGCCATAGAGCTTTTTGTAAAACAGAACAGAAAGTTAAAACCCTGTGGCATTGTTATTAAAGATTGTAAAGAAATTTTTTCGGAAGAAAAATATACTGCTTCAAAATACCATTTTTTTAATAGCGATGTTACCATGGAAATTACCAGGAGGCAACATTGGAATACGTTTGATGACTATTTAAATGATCTGACAAAAAAATATCTTAAGCGGGCAAAAAAAATTATACAGGCATTTGAAGGTGTGCTAACAAAAGAGTTAAGTGCTGCAGAAATTTTAGAAAATGCAGCAGCAATAGACCGGCTGTATTGGAATGTTGTAAACAAACAAACTGTAAGGCTTGGCACCGTAAATGCAGCCTATTTATACGAATTAAAAACAGACCTTAAAGAAAATTTTGAACTGCATGCCCTTTATTGCAACAATGCAATGATAGGTTTTTATACATACATTTTTTACAATACCGAAATGGAAACCCATTATATAGGATTGGACTATGCTTATAATAATATTCACAAAACCTATTTCAACATACTATTTTTAAGTGTGCAAAAAATGATTGACCGCAAATATGAAAAACTGGAGCTTGGCAGAACTGCAAAAGAAGCCAAAGCAAACCTGGGTGCGCTTCCGAAACAGATTTTTAACTACATAAAAATTAAAAACCCGTTTGCCAAAATTGCCTTACAGTATTTTTTAAAAAGATTTAACCGGTCAGAAAATCAAAAACAATCAGAAAGATCACCACTGAAATGAAAAATAAATTAAGCTCAATAATTTTTTATGTCGTGATCATACTTGCAGCAGGATGGGGTATCAGGTGGTATGTACATAAAACAGTAACACCAAAAATGCAGTTTGAAACAACTGAATTTATCCTTACCGGCAGTAACACAAAAACAACCATTAATGACCTGAAGGGAAATGTTGTTATTGTTTCATTTTTTCAGACCTGGTGCGGACCCTGTGCCGGAGAAATACCCGTTTTAAATGAACTTGTAACAAATCTTAATTCCAGCAAAATTAAAATCCTGTACATTTCTGATGAGGATATAAATCTTATCAATGCCTATCAGAAACAGTTTAGTGCTGCTGAAATTTTGTTTGCTCATTCTCCAAAAAGTTTAGCCACTTTAGGTGTTTATGTTTATCCAACTACTTACCTGCTTAATAAAAAAGGAGAAGTGATTAATTCAAAATTAGAAGGTTACGATTGGAGATTGGAAGAAGAGACAATAAAAAAATTACTTGCTGAGTAAATCATAGCAGTTGTTTATGTAACTGTTTTTTATTTTGTATCATAAAAGTGACTGCTGCAGAAACAAACAGGTAAACAAAAAGTACATATTTAATTACAGGCGAAAGGTTATTACTTCCAAACCAATCGCCCAGATAAAAAATTACAGCAATCCCAATTGCCATTTTTAAACCTTCCCAAACAAGCGCATATTTATTTCCATCCATCAGGTCGGTTAAAGCATACACATATATAAACACAAAGCCGCCATAAATAAACATATTGGGACTGCCGATGCCGGCTATATTTCCAAAAAAATAACTGACCAATAATAAAAGTATTACCAGTTGAATCCAGGTCCAGGCAGTTAAAAAGGCTGAATTTTCTGTATCATACTTATTAAAATGGTACACATCATCAATCTTATAAACCGGGTACTTTTCTTCCACATCTGCAGGTCGCCAGCCGGTGGGCATAAACCATATCCGCAATTTATCTTTTATACTTTTTGCATGCCATGCATCTTTTATCAGCAGCCACATGTGTTGAAAATTTATTTTTATCGGGTTCCATGTTTTTACAGGCCGGGTAATGCCATATACCGGTGGCACATCAGGCAACTCTTCCTGAAAAGTTTCAAATAATTTATCCCAAAAGATAAATATCTGTCCCAGGTTCTTATCCAGGTATTCTTTATTAATAGCATGATGCACCCGGTGATGTGATGGCGTAACCAATATTTTTTCTAAAAATCCCATGCTGCCGATATGCCGGGTATGATACCAGAATTGGGCAAACAAATGAAGCGGTGCAACCGTTGCAATAACTATTGCAGGCACACCCAGCAAGGCTGCCGGTATCAATAAAAAAGAAAATAATTTTACAAAAGAAGATATGCTTTGCCGCAATGCGCAGGACAGGTTAAACTCTTCGCTGCTGTGGTGTACAATATGACTATTCCAGAAAAAATTTATTTTGTGATCGATGCGGTGAACCCAATAGCCGGCAAAATCCAAAACAATAAATGCAATTAAAAAAGTAAGCCAGCCCGATTTGATATGAGTTAAAGCAATCCTTTCTACCAGCCAGCTATAACTCAATACTGCAATACTTATTCCCAACACATCTTTGGTAACATTGGTTACACCCGAGCTGAGGCTGCTAACCATATCCATATGCCGCACGGTATCGTTTCTTTTGTACCAGCCATACCATTTTTCCAGCAAAACCAATATCAGAAATGCCGGCATGGCAAATAATAATATCTTTCCGTACTGTTCCATATTTTACAAAATCTTTGTCGTAACTATACAAAGTTAAACTTATATGCAAATATACAAGCAGGTTACAACCATTCAGTCTAAATAATTTAACCGACATAATTTATGAAAAAACTATTAATACTGTTATTGCTGTTCAACTTTAATTCCTATTGTCAAACAATAATTAAAGACTGGCAATTAGGCCCATTTATAAAACCGGCGGGCAACCCGGTGCGAATGGCTTCGGCCGGCCACCAGGCGAGCTGCACGTCGCTCAAGATGCGCGCGGCGGTGATTGCGGGGGGCACGTGCGCCGACACCTGCTGCTCGAGCGATTTCCCATCGAAG
>JANMWP010000568.1:0-2272 GCA_031394065.1 Chitinophagaceae bacterium | reverse complement strand
AGTTTTGGGAAGTTTACAATATTGATGAACTGGGCGCTTCTTTAAAACTTGCTGATGGAAATCTGCAAAACTATTTAAACGGAGTTAAAGAAGATACTACCGGCTCGGCTAAAATAGATTCGGCTAAATTGCTGGAGAATGTTAACCCGTTCCTTAAAGTAATCAATCCACAAGCTCCGCAAACTGACCAGGCAAGCGGAAAGCAATTCTATTATGCCAATATCGGAACTATTGCCATGCAGGATACCGCAGTTTTTTATGAATACATGAATAACCCGGTTGTAAAAAATGCCTTACCCGCCGATGCTAAATTCTTATTGGGTGCTGCGGAAAAAGCGGCAAAAGGAACCCAGATGTACTTTAAGTTATACGCCGTTAAAACCTTACCCGGTACTGAGAAAGCTCCATTGGAAGGTGAAGGTGTAAGCAAATCGTGGCAAGCCAATGATGAGAAAGGAAGGCCTTCTATTAAAATGGAAATGACCACCAGCGGGTCAAAGGCATGGGCACGTCTTACCGGAAAAAATGTAGGCCGCCCTGTTGCTATTTCATTAGATGATATTGTTTATTCTGCACCTAATGTAATTGATGCAATTACCGGTGGCAGCACTGAAATATCCGGAACCTTTACCGTGCAGGAAGCACAGGATTTAGCTGATTTATTACAATCGGGTAAACTGGATGCACCTGCCAAAATAGTTGCCCAGCAGGTTGTGGGCCCAACTTTAGGAGCAGAGTCGGTACGTGGCGGCGCCATGTCGTTCGGTATTGCCTTTTTGATAATCTTTGTTTTAATGCTGGTGTATTACAATACCGGCGGTTGGGTTGCAAACATTGCTTTAATCTTTAACCTGCTGTTTACCATTGGTGTGTTAACAGCCATGGGCTTTACTTTAACCGCTGCAGGTATTGCAGGTTTGGTATTAACCATTGGTTTGGCGGTAGATACCAACGTAATTATATTTGAGCGTATAAAGGAAGAGTTAACCAAGGGTAAATCCTACCCGTTGGCCATTAACGATGGTTACAAGCGTTCGCTTGCGCCGGTTATTGATGCCCACGTAACTTCTTTGCTTACTGCATTTATTTTATTCTATTTTGGCTTGGGCCCGGTACTTGGTTTTGCTACAACGCAAATCATCGGTATTTTACTTTCGTTGTTCTGCGGAATTTTAGTAAGCCGTTTAATTACCGAAATCTTTACCAACAAAAAACGTCACTTAAATTATTTTACCGGCATCTCTAAAAGAATTTTTAAACATGCCAGTTATAAATTTATTGAGTTACGTAAATATGCCTATATCATTTCTGCCTTTGTATTGCTGGCAGGCGTTGCTTCTTTCTTTAACGGTTTCCATTTGGGAGTTGAGTTTAAAGGAGGCAGAAGCTACACTGTTCAGTTTGACAGAAATGTAAAGAATGAAGAAATACGCGACGATCTGAAAAAAGCATTTGATAACGACGATAACCCTACCATTAAAACTGTTGGCGATAACCGTCACCTGAATATTACAACTGCTTATTTAAAAAGCGATGAAAAAGCTGACAGCATTGTAAAAGCAAGGTTGTTCCAGGGTCTTAAAAAAGTTTTACCTGCCGATCTTAATTATCAGCAGTTTGTAAAAAATAATATTCAGGCTTACTCTACTGTGCAGCCAAGTATATCAGACGATTTAAAGCGGGGTGCGGTAAAAGCTACCATCTTTGCCATGTTGGTTATCTTCCTGTACATCTTCATCCGTTTCCGCGACTGGAGATACTCTGCCGGTACCATTGTTACTTTATTGCATGATGTGTTTGTAACCCTGGCCGTATTCTCTTTCTTTAAAAATATTGTACCGTTTCCGCTGGAGATTGATCAGCACTTTATTGCTGCCATCTTAACGGTTATTGGTTTTAGTATGAACGATACTGTAATTGTATTTGACCGTATTCGTGAATACAGCCGCGATATGAAAGGCGCTACCAAAACAACCATAATCAACCGGGCCATTAACGATACGCTTAGCCGTACCATCATGACCTCATTAACGGTATTCTTAACCATCCTTATCCTATTCATCTTTGGTGGTGAAGTAACACGTGGTTTTGCATTTGCCATGTTGATTGGTGTGGTAACCGGTACCTACTCTTCAATTTTTGTGGGTGCACCAATTCTGGTTGAGTTTGCAAAAGACAAACCTTTAGGCGCTGCTGCAGAAGTAGTAAAAGAGAAAAAGAAAACAGTATAATTTTTATTTGAGTTATAGATTAAGAGCCCCGTAAAAACGGG
>JANMWP010000713.1:0-4902 GCA_031394065.1 Chitinophagaceae bacterium | reverse complement strand
TTGTTTGTGCAAAAAAACTTTGGTGCATTTTATGGCAACCTGTTTACCAATCAATGTAATAATGAAGATAAAAGTGTAGCCTTTCTGGAATATGCCTGGGATGTAAGTCCTCAAAATTATTACCACTGCGACCCCTGCATTGCAACAGCACCCAGTGAACAGGACCTAGTGCAGAGTGGTGTTTGGTGGCTTGCCGCCAAAGACTGGAGCGATTACAATGACGTAGATAATGATGAGCCGGACAACGGAAGTAAGAATGTTCATTTTACAAGATTGCATTTCCGGTACAACAGAAAGTCATTTGCTCAGGACCTTATGTTTCAGGTTACACCCAATACCGAAACATTTCAGGCCAGGTATGTTATTACACACCCGGCCACCGGTGATTTTAATTGCGTTGCCGGTAAAAAATATTTACAGGATTTGAGGAAAAGGAGGAAAAAAGAATTGATGGAATTAACTGCACTAACCGGCACCAATATCAACAATTGGCAAGATGAGGTAACGGCAAAAAATGACGGGGAAACGAATGTATCTGCACAATATGCTACTTTATTACCACAGGTTAAAGATGAAATGGAGAATAAAGAAAGCATGCCGGTTGGAATCCTTTTATTTGGTGCTGCCATGTTGGGAGGCGCCGCATTAATGAGGTGGAAAGGAATAATTTAAAAGAGTTGGCTATACAGGTTTGGTTTTAGGTTTATGCTCCGCTTTAATGGCGGAGCATTTTTTAATACCGCTTCACCCAAATAAGTTAAAAGGCGTTAAGATCTTTACAGCATCAGGTAACATAAATAAAAAAGCCCTGCAATAAATTGCAGGACCTTTTTGTTCGCATTCACCTTTAATGAAAGCTATTTTCCACCACCGGCTGGAGGGGGTGTACCGCCGCCTGCTGGTCTTTGTGGCCTTAAAGAAGGTTCAATTTCATCTTTCCATTGTTTCATTTGTATTTCTGTAAAAATCAATTTTAATTTCGCATCTCTGGCATCACTTAGTTCTTTATGTTTGGCCATCATTGCATCCCGGTCTCCGCCGTTTGCTCTTATTTCATCCATTGCTTTTTGCTGCTCATTAATGTAATCGGTAATAATTGCATCCGATTTTGCTTTTGTTGCAGCATCTAAATTTAATGGGGCCATTTTTTCAATCGTAAATTTAATTCTTTCTTCCGGAGTCATGCGTTGGCCACCGCCGCCTTGTGCATTTACTGCGGTAATGCTGAACATGGCAGCCATTACCATTAATACCCATTGTTTTTTCATTTTTATTATTTTAGGTTTTTTACGTATTTAATTAGACGATATAAATTTATAAAACCGTCGTTATTTTTTATCAGATTTATTTTTTCTTCCTTCACCACCTCTTCTGTTTAAAATTTTAACAAAAAGTGAATCAAATTTTGGCAACTGTTCGGGTTTACACAGCAGTCTTACATTTTTTAAATGATTAAACATATTCAGTTCCATTGTTTTTTGCGAAATTGCCGATTGCTCGGCCACCATGTTAATAACAGAATCGCTGAAATTACCTGCTGCCAGCTGCTTAAACTGTTTATCTTTTGAACTCTTTAAACTGTCAAACATACCCTTTATGCTTTCCCGGTGATTATCGCTTAATGTATCATATTGCTGCAATTGTGCTGCACTAAAACCAATTTCGTTTTTTAAAAAATTGGCAATCATGGCTTTTCTATCGGGGCGTTTGTCATGACCGCCGCCATCTTTCTTCAGTAAGAAAAAAGAAACCAGCGCTATATTGGCAACTAATAAAATGCCAATAATAGTGAGGAAGATTTTGCTTTTATTTTGTGTGTTTATCATTATGGTTGTGTATTTTCATTGTCATAAATGGTGGCTACTGTATAAGAAAACTCATCGGCCGGATTTTGTGCTACCTGGTCTGTTGCTGTTACATCGGTTGATGATTTGTTTGACATAATTACTACTGCGTTAATTAACAGGATTATGCAAAGGCCTGTAAAAGCTACTGCAGGCCTCGTTATAAACCAGCCTGATTTTTCCCATACCGATCCGGTCTCTCTGTTCATCCGTGCATGTATACGGGTAAGCAGGAAAGGTTTTGGTTCTGCACGCTTTACATCATCAACACTGTTAAGCGCTTCCTCAATCAGTTTATTTATATTTTCGTTCTTATTCATAACAGGTAATTTATTATTCCTGAATATTGTTATAATACTTGTTCAATTCTTTTTTCAAATTGGTTTTTGCCCTTCCAATCAGCGATTCAACTGCATATAAACTCGTATTCATTATTTCAGCAATTTCCCGGTAGCTCTGTCCTTCCAGTTTATGCAGTGTAAAAGCAATCCGCTGGTTATCCGGTATCAGCTTCAATGCATTAAATAATTCGTTTGCCTTTTCTTTTTTCTCCAGCTGCACGCCCGGGTGGTTAAACTCCACTGCATGTACCTGTTCATCTTCTCCGCCACCAAAAAAACTTTGCACAAAACCAAAACGTTTTTGCCGTTTCTTTTTCTTTTCATGATCAAGCGCTTTACCCAGTGTAATGCAATAAAGCCAGGTGGAAAATTTTGAATCGCCTTTAAAAGAACTTATCGATTTATAAACCTGTATAAAAACCTCCTGTGTAATATCATCCGCATCATCAGCATGTTGAACTATTCCCAACGCTGTATTATAAACCATATCCTGCCACTCATCAACCAGCTTTGTAAAAGCCGACTCATCTCCCTGTTGCAGTTGCACAATTAATTCCGGTTGGTTCAAAACGTTTCATTTTTTATCAGTCTAAATATAACTAAAACGGCCGATTCCCTCCCGGTCCTCCCATTCTGTCTCTATCCTGGTTGTTATTGGTTGTTGGTTTTGCTACACCAAAATTCTTAAGACTATAAGTAAAAGTGAGCATAAAATACTGCTGCAATACCTGCGACTGTGAATCTGTAATTGAATTCTCATTTACAGTTCTTACAATGCTTTGATTTTGTTTCAGCAGGTCAAATACAGATAACTTCAGTTCTCCTGCTTTATTCTTTAAGAATTTTTTACCGATGGCTGCATTCCATAACCAAAAACTTTGATTAAGGCCACCTGATAAACCGCTGTACGTATTTCCCGAAATATCGTTTTGTACAAACCATCCCTTTTTACTTAACAGGTTAACCTGTGCACCAATAACCTGATTTACAGATTTACTGGTTGTGCTGGTTGTTGTATTTGTTTTAGAGTTAGTGAAGTTGGCATTGTACGATAAATTAAAATCTACATACTCACTTATATTGCTTGCCAACACCACGCCTCCGTTGTAGGCATAACTGTTTGTAAAAGTCTTTTGGTAATTTACCATACCCGGTAATTTAGAATAACTAAAGCCGGTACTTAAATTTAAAGTTGTTTTAATAAATTTAAGTGGCATGCTGTAATTAAAAAATGTACGTAAACTTTTATAACCATTCAGGTTTACCGGTTTGGTCAGTTGCGACCCTCTCTTCAATACTATATTCTGTTGTATAACTGTATCCTGATTAGCTATAAAAGTTGCATTTGAAATGTAATTGCTTGCTGCTTGCAAAAATAAATTGGCAAAAAAGCTTTTACTTGTTTTTGAATTGGTGTAAGAATAACGGCCCGATAAAAAATGAGTGTATGATTGTTTTAAACCAGGATTACCGCTACTAACGTACAAAGGGTTGCTAAGGTTTACCACATCGTGCAACTGGCTTATTGATGGGAAATTGGTTGATGCCCTGTAAAACGCACGTATGTTAACATTGGCCGAAATCTTTTTACGCCACATTAAATTGGGCAGTATGTTTGCGAATGATTGATCTACCGATGTTGTAGTAGGAAATATCCGCTGGCTTTTTAATCGGGCATGTTGAAAGTTTAAACCAAAAGAAAGTTGCTCATCCCTGCTTTGTCCCAGACGGTAATTTATACCGGCATTGTTGGTGGTAATGGTATTATCAAACCGGTTAGACAGTATGGTATCAAACTTTGTATATTTTTGCCCGTCATAAGCAAAAGTTTGCTGGTCAGACTTATTCTTTTGTACCGAAAGGGTGTAGTCAAACTGTAACTGCCCTTTTTTACCAATTGGTTCTGTAAAAGCAACATTACCGCCAATGGTATGGCCATTGGTATTGTTATCGCTCAGTCTGTTTTGTGCCGAATCTTTTGTAAATACGCCAAGGCTGTTGTAATAACGATACTTGGCATCAGTGATTGATTCGCCATCATTTTTTGTAAAGGTTGTATTAAAACCAAACGATAGGGTACGGCCTTTTTTAGCAAAAGAATGACGATATAATATGTTGTTACGTATATTAAAACCATTTCTGTCTGATGATGAATTGGATAAAGAATTATTGATAGAATCTGCAATGCCCTGATAAGTATTTAATGCAGAAAAAGAAGTTGATTTATTTTTTTGGAAACTGATACCTGGTATTATAAAAATTGAATTGGCTGAATCTATTTTATACTCTAACCGCAGGTTAACGCGGTGGTTGGTATTATCAGTAACCGAGTTGCTTTTTTGTACGCTGAACTGATTTTTAGGATCGGCAAATGTTTCTGTGTTAACAAGGCTGTTGTTATTATTATGGCTGTTGTTAAAAAAATAACTGCCGGTTACTGTTAATTTTTTATTGTACACATTACTGAAGTTAATACCGGCTGCATTGGTTTTACTAATGCCGCTTGCCTGGCCCACATTAAAATTATCAGCACCGCCGCCGCCCTGGCCGCCTCTGCCACCTCCACCACCACGTCCGCCGCCACCACTGCTGCTGGTTACACCCAACAGATCCTGCGATGCAAAATTTTGCAGGTTAATATTATTGAAATTACCTACCAATGAAATACGCCTGTCGCCTTTAAAAAAGCTAACATTACCACCGGCTGTATAGCGGCT